>DATGUV010000149.1:0-12917 GCA_035301025.1 Bacillota bacterium
GTAGGAGATAAGGTTATTCAATTAGTGAATCAACCGGAGGAGGGCGTTTCAAACGGAGATATTGGTGAAATTGTAGCTATTTTTAAAGCAAACGAAAATGTTGATCAAGCGGAACAAATTGTCGTATTATTTGATGACAAGGAAGTGGTATATCATCGAAGTGACTATTTAAATATTGGTCATGCTTATTGTATATCCATTCATAAATCCCAAGGAAGTGAATTTCCAATCGTAGTTCTTCCTGTTTTTCACGCATATAATCGTATGCTGCGGAAAAATTTAATATATACAGCGATTACGCGCACACAAAGTTCTCTTATCATTTGCGGAGAAAAAGATTCCTTTTTAAGAGGGATCCAAACGTTAGATACGAAGCAACGGTTCACGTATCTCGTTGAACGACTGCAACATCATTTACATGGAAAAGATGTAGAAGGAATGGTCCAAGTGGAAGATGAAGAAGACGCTATTTCTCCATATGATTTCATGGAGTAATATACATTCCGTTGATAACGATCATGTATAGGGATATATGTACAACATGTAGAATTCCTATAGCCTTTTAATTACATGGTTTATGGACATGATTAATGGTATGATTTTAACCATCGTGGAAACGCTAATGGAGATGATACTTACGCCAAATAAGTAACTCATTTGTATCTCTTCAAAGGAGTTTTCTACATGAAAAAAAGTCAAATGCATCCACTGTTCTATTGGTTTTTATATGTTGTCATAGGTCTTGTTCTCATCATACTTTTTCCATATGTTAAACGCACTTTTGCATTTATTGGAAGTGTATTGTTACCATTTGTAATTGCTAGCTTTATTGCGTATATTCTTCATCCATTAGTCGAATGGATTCATCAGCAACAAATACATAAAGGAATTGCTATTTTTCTCATTTATATGTTGTTTTTAAGTAGTACTTCTTACGGAATGTATTTATTGTATCCACGAGTTCTTGTGCAATTAAATGAGTTCAATGAACAATTGCCTACATATATTCATATGTATGAACAATTCATGCAGCATATTGATGATTCTGCTGCTAGCTTCCCCGGTCCTGTTCATACAGCGATCGATCAATTGATCATGAATGTTGAATCAAGTGTAGAACGAGCTGTTCATAAAACGATTGGTGGATTAACAAAAATAGTTGATTTTATGTTTGTTCTCATGCTCATTCCTGTATTAGTCTTTTATTATTTAAAAGATTTTACTTCTATAAAAACGTATATGAGAAGTAAGATTCCACAACACTTTCGTGAAACTGTAAAGGGATTAGTCGATAGTGTGGATGACCGACTTGGGAAATATATTCGGGGACAATTTCTCGTAAGTTTATTTGTGACGATTACTTCATGGATCGCATATAAATGGATAGGAATTGATTTTGCCTTACTGCTCGCGATAGGAATGGGTATCGCAAATGTAATCCCATATTTTGGGCCGATTATCGGAGCAGTGCCAGCAGTGTTGATTACAATCACTACATCTACCCATCTTGTATGGTTCGTAATTGGAAGTATTATTCTCATTCAAATCATTGAAAGCAACATACTCTCTCCTTTTATTTTAGGAAAAAGTGTTCAAATCCATCCAATAGTTATTTTATTTATATTAGTTGTTGGTGGAAAACTATTTGGTATCATTGGAATGATGCTAGCTGTTCCCGTTTTAACAATTATTTTAGCATGCACTCATTACATAAAAACCTACTTACAATCCGTTAGCAATTGACAATGAACTTCCGATTGACTATAATAACGCTATAAATAGAATGTTGGTTGAATGCTGTTATTCGCTTAAGGTACAATAAGTATGTGTATCTAAGGAAGATAGCGTGCATCCTTTTATATCCAAAAACGATGATAGTGCCAAGTACATTCGTTTGCATCAACAGAGAGGGATTTTCACTGGCTGAAAAAAATCCCGCCAGCCAAACAATGGAAGCTACACTAGAGTGCGACTCATCCTCGCCGGTTTATACCGTTATCCTAAGAAAGTGATGATACGTTAGATGAATGAATTTTATAATACGTATTTTATGCACCTCATTACCACGTGTATTTCCGTTAAATCGTTCGAACCTAAACGTGGTAGGAGATAGCTATTTTTGGTTATTATGAAATTCACTCAGATGTATTATAATTAGGGTGGTACCACGATATAATCTCGTCCCTGCATATGCAGCGGAGGGGGTTTTTTTATTTTTATTCAACGTTATGGATTGCATCACACTTTTTTAGGCATCATATACGATTTCACGCAGGACTAATCATTCGATGTAGTATGAAATCTATCTCTTATGTCAATATGAAATTCACGTAATAATGTAGCTATAAAGTTACCTAATATATGAAATGGAGGAAATGGATATGAATAATTGGTCTTCAGCACATATTCGCAAACTATTTTTACAATATTTTCAAGAGAATGGACATAGGGTTGAACCAAGTGCCTCTCTTATTCCGATTGATGATCCTAGTTTATTATGGATCAATAGTGGGGTTGCAACATTAAAGAAATATTTTGATGGGTCAGTCGTTCCAGAAAATCCGAAAATCGTAAATGCTCAAAAAGCTATTCGAACAAATGATATTGAAAATGTTGGTTTCACAGCAAGACATCATACATTTTTTGAAATGCTAGGGAACTTTTCCATTGGTGATTACTTTAAAAAAGAAGCAATTGAATATGCATGGGAATTTTTAACTGGTGACAAGTGGTTAAACTTAGATGAGGACCGTTTATATGTTACCGTTCATCCTGAAGATGATGAGGCTTATGATTTATGGATCGATCACATGAATTTGCCAAAAGATCATATGATTCGTTTAGAAGAAAACTTTTGGGATATTGGTGAAGGACCAAGTGGACCAAACACGGAAATATTTTATGATCGTGGCCCTTCCTTTGGAGATGATCCGGATGACCCTGAACTTTATCCTGGAGGAGAAAATGAACGTTATCTAGAGATTTGGAACCTTGTATTTTCACAATTTAACCATAACCCTGATGACACGTATACACCACTTCCAAACAAGAATATTGATACAGGTATGGGACTGGAAAGAATTGCTTCAATTATGCAGGGTGTTTCCAATAACTTTGAAACAGATGGATTTATGCCAATTATCAAAGCAACAGAGAAATTAAGTGCAGTTCCTTATGGGAAATCTAATGACGTTGATACAGCTTATAAAGTGATTTCAGATCATATCCGTACAGTTGCTTTTGCAGTAGGTGACGGGGCACTTCCATCCAACGAAGGTAGAGGTTATGTATTAAGACGTCTTATTCGGAGGGCAGTACGCTTCGCAAAAAATATTGGAATGAATGATGCGTTTATGTATAAACTTGTACCTGTTGTCGGTGAAATTATGAGAGAATCTTATCCAGATGTACAACAACGAGAAGAACACATTGCTAAAATCGTTCGTGTAGAAGAGGAACGATTCCACGAGACACTTGATGATGGATTGCGCATTCTAAAGTCTATTATCGCTAAAGAAGAACAAAGAGGAAGTACTGTATTTCCAGGAGAAGAAGTGTTTACTCTTTATGATACTTATGGCTTTCCAAAAGAATTAACAGAAGAATATGTTGGAGAACATGGGTTCACGATTGATACAGCTGGATTTGAGAAGGAAATGGAGAAACAACGTACCCGAGCTAGAGAAGCTCGTAAGCGTACCGATTCTATGACTGTCCAAACTACAGTATTACAAGATGTAACTATTGAAAGTACTTTTGTCGGTTATACCGAATCTGAAGTACATTCAAAAGTTACACACATTATTAAGGACGATACTCTTGTATCTACATTGAAGAGTGGAGAAGAGGGAGTTGTCTTTTTAAAGGAAACGCCGTTTTATGCCCAAAGTGGTGGACAAGTTGCCGATACTGGCTATTTGACCACTAAAGAAGGGGTACGTGTTCGTGTATCAGACGTGAAAAAGGCACCTGAAGGACAACATATGCATGTTGTATCTGTTGAGGAAGGAACACTAGAAACAGACATGACAGTTCGTGCAATCATTCATGAAGAAATGCGTAAAGGAATTGTTAAAAACCATACAGCTACTCACCTTCTTCACCAAGCACTCAAAGATGTTCTTGGAGATCACGTGAACCAGGCAGGATCCTTAGTAGAATATGATCGTTTACGGTTTGACTTTACACATTTTGAAGCTGTAACAAAAGAAGAACTCGAAGCGATTGAGAAGAAAGTAAACGAACAGATTTGGAAATCTATTCCTCTAGTCATTGAAGAGAAATCTATTGATGAAGCAAAAGATATGGGAGCAATGGCTTTATTTGGTGAAAAATATGGAGATATTGTACGTGTGGTTCAAATTGGATCCTACAGTATTGAGTTATGTGGTGGCTGTCACGTTGTTAACACGTCAGAAATTGGATTGTTTTCCATTGTTTCTGAAACTGGTATAGGAGCTGGCACGAGACGAATCGAAGCAGTTTCTAGTAAAGAAGCTTATAAAGTCTTACACGAAAAAGTGCATACACTTGAAAATGTTGCATCTATTTTAAAAACACAGCCGTCTGAAGCGGTAAGTAAAGCAGAGCAATTAATTTCTGATGTACAGCTTGCACAAAGAGAGAATGAATCCCTTATAAGCAAACTTGCCCACATTGAAGCAGGTTCACTAATCGATCACGTACAACATATCGAAGGAATCTCATTATTAGCTACTGAAGTACAAGCAAAAGATATGGGACAACTTCGCAATATGTACGACGAGATGAAAGAGCAAATGGATGATGGGGTTATCGTTCTACTTGCAGAAAATAACGGGAAAGTCCAAATGGTTGCTGGAGTTGCTAAACCACTTGTTCAAAAAGGCTTCCATGCTGGAAAACTTATCAAAGAAGTAGCTTCCATATGTGGTGGTGGCGGTGGAGGTCGTCCAGATATGGCCCAAGCAGGAGGAAAGGATCCTGCTAAAATTTCCGAAGCATTAGCCTATGTAAAAACGTATGTAGCACAAAAAGCACATGAATAATGCTTACATGCAATTATCATTCGTTTAGAAATCTAAAAACATTCCATAGAAAATGCTAGATTTCAACCGAATTAGCCCATGATTCTATGAATTTTACTAGGTGCATTCGAATACATTAACATGTACATTTATTACCAATCCATGTATACTAAAAGAAAGTGTTTTCGTTAGGAAATAAATAGTAAAGAGGTGTCACTATGAGTTCCATTGATAGAACGATGAAGTTTAATTTTTCCGAAGAGCCGTTTGATCACAACACAAAAGAGGTTTTGTTCACTGTTCACGACGCTTTAAAAGAAAAAGGATATAATCCAATTAACCAAATTGTAGGTTATTTACTTTCAGGTGACCCTGCATATATCCCGAGATATAAAGACGCTCGAAATTTAATTCGTAAAATTGAACGCGATGAAGTCATTGAAGAGCTCGTTCGTTTTTACTTAAAACAACAAAAGGAAAATTAGATGAAAATAGCTGGTTTAGATGTAGGCTCAAAAACAATAGGTTTTGCGGTAAGTGACCCATTTGGTTGGACTGCACAGTCAATTACAACTGTCCAATGGAACGAAAAAGACATTTATTCTGCAGATCATTCTTTAAGAGAACTTTTTAAAGAACATGAAGTAGAAAAGGTTGTCATCGGTTATCCTAAAAATATGGATGGCTCCATAGGTGAACGAGGAATAAAATCTGAAAGATATGCACAACATATTGAGAATCGGATGAAGATTCCAACTATTTTATGGGATGAGCGCCTATCAACAATGGCAGCGGAAAGAACTCTCCTTGAAGCAGATATGAGTCGTAAAAAACGTGGAAAAGTGATTGATCAAGTGGCTGCATCGATTATACTGCAAAGTTATTTAGATGCACAAAGTAAAGGAGTGACGTAATGGCATTAGAACCAAAGGAACGTATAATTATTCCAGATGAAGATGGAGAAGAACATTTATTTGAAACATTATTTACATTTAACGTTGACGAAACAAAAGCATCCTATGTCGCAGTTGTTCCAGTTGAACAAGCAGATGATGAAGAAGTAGAAGTATACGCCTTTCGTTATGAAGAAAAAGGTGCAGAAGATAATGACCTAGCATTATTCCCAATAGAAACAGAGGAAGAATGGAACATGGTCGAAGAGATGCTACACACATTAGCCGAGAATGAAGATACCTCTCTTGAATAAATACATGCTTCATATATCTTGAAATGGAAGAGAGGAAAAGTTGATGTCCACGCTGACATCGACTTTTCTTTTGTTTAAAGATAGATTATCTAGTTAATTTTTAGTATAATGTAACGGATGAAAGGAGGGGGTAAGATGTCAAAAGAAAATCGTAAAGACAAATTTAAAGAAAACTTACATGAACGCAACAGTGAAGCGAAAACTGTTCGTAAAATTGTAGCGATTATTCTTTTCTCACTCATCCTTATAGTAATTATTGGGGGATTCTCAGGCTACACATATATAAAAAATGCCCTTAAACCAGTAGACGAAGAAAATAAAGAAAAAATTGAAGTAGAAATTCCGTTAGGTTCCTCAACTTCACAAATCGCAAAAATATTAGAAGAAAATAATGTGATTAAAGATGCACGAGTGTTTCGCTTTTACATAAAATTTAAAAATAAATCAGATTTCCAAGCGGGTACATATACTTTCTCTCAAGCAAATACACTAGATGAAATCACTGAAATCTTAAAAAGTGGTAAAGTGATGGAGGAAGCGGTTTATACGATTACCATTCCAGAAGGAAAAACCATTGAACAAATCGCATCCATATACGAGAAGCAACTCTCTTTCACAAAAGAAGCATTCATTGAGAAAATTGAAGATGAAGAGTATATGAAAGAACTTATTGAACAGTATCCATCATTGTTGACGGATGAAATCTTAGATGAAGACATTCAGTCACCACTGGAAGGCTATTTATTTGCCGCAACATATAGTTTTTATGTAAATGATCCAACCATTGAAGAAGTAATTGATCAAATGCTGAAAAAGTCAGTAGATATTTTACAAGAATACGAAGATGCTATCCATGAAAAAGATATGACGATACATGAAGCATTTACATTTGCTTCTCTTGTAGAAAACGAAGCGAAAACAGAAGAACAACGTGTGAAAATCGCTGGCGTCTTTTACAATCGAATCGAAGAAGGAATGAAATTGCAAACGGACCCAACAGTACAATATGCTAGGGGAGAACATAAAGAACGTCTGACTTATAAAGACTTAGAAGTAGAATCGCCCTATAACACATATTATATTTTCGGACTCCCAATTGGACCCATTTCCAATTTTGCTGAAAACGCCCTAGCTGCGGTTGTTGCACCAGAGGATTCAGATTACTTATATTTCTTGCATGACTTTGAAGGGGACATTCATTATTCAACAACAAACGATGAACATAATGAAAAGAAGAAAAAATACCGAAGTGATGATGAAATAGAAAAAGAGCAGGATGAATAACAATGAAAACATCAATGAATGATTATTTAGAGCAAATATTACCTGTATCAGCCGATTGGATACGTGAGATGGAAAGAGAAGCAAAAGAAGACAACATACCAATTATGGATAAGGTAAGCATGCAATTTGTCAATCAAATCATTCGATTAACAGAGCCGAAACAAATTTTAGAAATAGGTACAGCCATTGGCTATTCAGCATTGCGTATGTTAGATGCCTTTCCTAGTGCTACAATCACAACGATAGAGCGGGATGAAGAACGTTATCATCGTGCTAAGGAATTGATTGAGGAACGAGGTAAGGTAAGTAACATACAACTCATGTATGGAGATGCACTTGAAGTTCTTACATCTTTACAAACGACAGGAAACGAGTTTGATGTTGCATTTATCGATGCGGCTAAAGGTCAATATCAATCTTTTTTTGAACAAGTTGATCCAATGGTTCGCGCAGGTGGTATCGTAATCTCAGATAATGTACTTTTCAGGGGACTTGTAGCTTCTGAAGAAGAAGTCGATAAAAAATATCGATCCCTTGTTAAAAAATTACGATTATATAATGCCTGGCTGATGAACCATTCAAATTATGAAAGTTCCATTATACCTATTGGAGATGGTATTGCACTATCCATAAAGAAACAACAATAGATTGGGATTGAAATTGAATCCTATTTCTGTCATAGTGTACTTTAATGTATTTGTCTTGTTTGTATAATTGCGTATGAACGTACAGCGAATGTTAACATTACAACATATATGAACGAAGATACTAATAAGATAGACAAAAGATATGAAGTTTCACCATTCAATCATTTTCTCTGTAACAATAGGCATGTATATGCTTTGTAATAAAGTAATATCATCGCCGGTTGTCGAATAAAAATGATTAGTTAAATTAAAAAGGAGAGTTGAACAATGGCAACAGAAAAAAGCTATTACATGACTCAAGAAGGAAAAGAAAAATTAGAAGAAGAACTACTTTATTTAAAAACAGAGAGAAGAAAAGAAGTTGTAGAGCGTATTAAAATAGCCCGTGATTTCGGAGACCTCTCTGAAAACTCAGAGTATGATTCAGCAAAAGAAGAACAAGGATTTGTAGAAACGCGCATTATTCAAGTAGAAAAAATGATCCGAAATGCTGTTATTATAGAAAATGATGATAAAGATTCAAATGTTGTTTCTTTAGGTAAATCAGTTACATTTAAAGAATTACCAGATGGAGAAGAGGAATCATATACGATCGTAGGTAGTGCAGAAGCCGATCCATTTGAAGGGAAAATTTCAAACGATTCACCAATGGCTCAAAGCCTTCTTGGGCATGAAATTGGACAGGAAGTATCAGTTGTTACTCCTGGTGGAGACATTCAAGTAAAAATTATTCATGTAGAATAGTAAAGACACATATCCAGTTATACTAAATTGTTCATAGGAAAGATCGTGTCTTTAAACAATGATCAAATCAATTTCAATGACGCGTGCAGAACGTATAAGAAAATATATACATCTGATTCAGGTGAGAGGGGTATATCTATGGATGAAGAGAAAAACTACTCACGAGTGAATAAATATGATAAACGTCGTAAAACAACAAAATCAATTACGATCTTAATGGCAATTGCTGTACTTTTAGTCATTTTACTCATCGGAATTTGGCTTTTTGGTGGTAAAGACGATAAAGACAATGATAAGCCAGAACAGACTCAACCGAGTTCAAGTGAAATCGAAGAAGATTCAAATGAAAACTCAGATCAATCTTCAAATGACTCATCTGCATCCACTGAAGACGAGGATGAGGATACGGAAGATGAAACCGAAGATGCCGAGGAAGATGAAGAGGAATCTGAAGACGACGATTCTATTGAAATCGAAGAAATACCTGAAGATGAAATTGATGATCCAAATGTCATTGAAGCATACACTGCCAATTGGAAGCCTATTGGAACTTCACAAGAAGAACCTCATACAACAAAGTTTGATGAAGGATCAGAAGACTGGAATGAAATGCAAGAAGCCATTGCATATGCACTGAAAATTGAAGAAGAGGAAATCATTTCACACTGGATTGGAAATGGTGGAGACCAACGAGTGAATGGACACGTTCAGTCGACTGTCACAGATGAACACTACACAGTTTATCTAGAATGGAAAGAAAATGAAGGATGGCAACCGATTAAAGTAGAACGGGTTGAAAAATTTATCCATCCAAATCAGGCTGAATAATCTATGTATGAATTAGGGGATAGAAAAATGCCAATTGCCATTATTGGAGCAATGGATGAAGAAATAGATGTGTTTCGTTCAATGCTCACAAATGAAAAAGAAGTGACCATGGCACATGTTTTATGTATAGAGGGTGAAATCAACGGGATAGAAGTTGTCGTGTTAAAATCCGGCATTGGCAAAGTGAATGCCGCTATAGCTACCACGCTTGTAATCGAACGTTATCACCCACGTGTAATTATTAACACAGGGTCTGCTGGAGGCTTTGTACAAGATTTACTCGTAGGAGATGTTGTTATTTCAAAAAGTCTTGTTCAACATGACGTAGATGTAACGGCATTTAACTATGAACATGGGCAAGTTCCTGGTCTTCCAGCAACAATCCCTGCATCTGAAATGTTAATTACAATTGCTGAAGAAGCAATGAAAAAGATTGATCTATCTTATCAAATAGGATTAATCGGATCAGGCGATGTATTTATGGAAAATAAGGAGAGAGTTGCCGGAGCACGAAAGCTATTTCCTACAATGTTAGCTGCTGAAATGGAGGGAGCTGCTCTTGCCCAGGTATGTTATCAATATGACGTACCATTTGTTGTCATACGGTCCTTATCTGATATTGCTGGAAAAGAATCCTCTGTTTCTTTTGAAGAATATTTACAAATAGCAGCACAAAATGCTGGAAAATGTATTGAGTACATGATAGAACACATTGAATACATGTAAGAAATTTTGTACCAAAAAATAGCTCGATTTTCATACAACATGTAGCTTTGAATATATTAAGCTACATGTTGTATGTATATCAAGTCATATAACTAAAAATGATTGAACGGGTCTGAAGGAGAGGATACATATGCAAGGAATGAGTCAGGAACAAATGCGCGATATACTGCTGCAAAGCTTGTATGACTTTCACTATGCTAACAATGGTGCAAGCTATCATTTACCGAAAGAAATGCTAGAAGCAGATGTAAACAGTAAACAAGCAATCGAATACTTACTAAATAATGAACTTGCAACAGATGCAGGAGAAGGAACAAATAATCTGGTCTTATCAATTACACCAAAAGGAATGAATTACATCAGTCAATTAAGAGAGGAAAGATAATATGTCCAACAATCATGAACATCCACCGTTACCTAAAAAATCATGCACGATTGAAAAACTGGTCACAATTCCTAAAGATGTGCAAAAAGTGCTTCAAGGAAAGAAAACAGCCACAAGAAGAAGTGGCATTTATGCAGATATCGGTGAAGTAATGGATTTGGATGGTACACTATTTCAAGTGGAACATATATATCCTCAATATTTAGGTGAAGTATCTGACGCCGACGCACAAGCAGAAGGATATGAGAACTTTGAAGAATATAAACATGCTATCTTAAGCATTCATCCTGGGATGAAATGGGCACCAAAAATGCGCGTATGGGTACATGAATATGCGCCAGTCCAGCCATAATTATATTTCAACTCTTTCCTTAAATAAGTAATTTATAGGAAAGAGCTTTTTTTATCATTTCTAAACGGTGAGTCAATATCCCCCTTTCATTATCTCAAAAAAATCAGAAAATAAATGGGGGATAAATTGCTCGTAAATCCATGATTCTGCTCTCCTACGTTTAGTGGGATGAAAACCTTACTGAATAAAGTTTCACTTTATTTAGATGTGTTCGATTGATCGGGTTTTGTTAATTTTTCTAATTGTTTTTCCACATTTTTAATTCGCTCATGTACTTTTTGAATCTCTTGTAGTATTTTATCTATTCCTGCTTCAAAGGTGGATGTAGCTACAAACCGATGTTCATACTTAGAATCATTTATCAATGTCGGTGAAAGGGATGGATCAATTACGAATTCGAGCGTGTAAGCCTCACCTTTTAACTCCTTAACAATATCTCCAATAAGTTCTTTATAACGTGTTTGTAGCCAATCTGCATTAAATTCATTTTTAACAGCAATTGTGAGGACTTTATCCTCGTTTTGAGTTTGAATCAATTTTGTATCAGAAAACCATGTCTCATAACTCGGTACACTTAATTTTTTTTGAAGACGTTGCAATACTTCATTCCAGGTATTCATATAACAACACCCCTTTGTATGATTGGTATTTTCTTGATTATACAAATACAGACGGGTATATTCAAGGTAATAAATAACTTTTCATGACGATTAAAAAGATGTTTGAGGAGGTAAGGTAGTGGATAAGGAAAATATTATTAAGAAAACAAAGGATTTTGTTCAAGAACATCATCAACATGATTATAGCGGACATGATTGGTCACACATTATGAGAGTAACGTATATAGCTAAATCAATATCCTATCATGAAGGTGGAAATCCATTTGTCGTTGAAATTGCTGCGCTCATGCATGATGTTCCAGATGAAAAGTTAGGTGGCAGTGAAGCGGAAGGCTTGGAGAAAGTGGATCATTTTTTGAAAAAAAATGGGGTGGAGGATCGTATTATTCGTGATATACATCACATCCTTTCCACCATGTCCTTTAAAGGTGGTAACCGTGAACCGATGAACACATTAGAAGGGGAGATTGTACAAGATGCAGACCGACTAGATGCGATAGGTGCCATCGGAATCGCTCGCGCTTTTGCCTATTCCGGTGCGAAAGGACAGCCTATATATGATCCAAACCTTTCTCCTAGGGATCATATGACTTATGAAGAGTACAGGTACGGAAAAAGTACAGCTATCAATCACTTTTATGAAAAATTGTTAAAACTAAAAGATGGTATGAATACCAAATACGGAAAAAAACTTGCAGAAGAACGACATCAGTTTATGGTAAAATACCTTGAGCAATTCTTTGCTGAACAAGGAATGTAACATTTGTTTTAAACGCCTGGTTAAAGTGTTGATCCTGAGGATTGGCTTAAATAGAGCACATTATATCAGAAAGAAAAATGCACTGCCCTATAGGAATAAGTATTGAGATACTTATGCATCTACGTGGATTGAAAAAGGTTAATAAAGATGTTTCGTTACATGACCCAATTGGTCAAGACAAGGAAGGCAATGAAATTAGTTTAATTGATATTTTGGAAGCTGAGAATGAAAATATTGTTGAGTTCATTCAATTAAACATGCAAATTGAAAAAATGCAAGAATATTTCGCAGTGCTTGATAATCGCGAGCGTGAGGTAATTATTTTTCGCTACGGATTAAATGATTATGAAGAAATGAC
>DATGUV010000150.1:0-3225 GCA_035301025.1 Bacillota bacterium
TTCAGCAATGGCGAAAAAGTTCCTCGGAGAAACAATCGATATCCACGCAGGTGGGCAAGATTTAACTTTTCCGCACCATGAAAATGAAATTGCTCAATCTGAATCATTGAACGATAAACCATTTGCAAACTATTGGATGCATAATGGTTATATGAATATTGATAATGAAAAAATGTCAAAGTCATTGGGTAACTTTGTATTAACGAAGGATTTAATTGAACAATACGATCCAATGATGTTACGGTTTTTTATGTTAAGCGTACATTACAGAAATCCAATTAACTTTACAAGCGAATTGTTACAGAGTGCAGAAAATAGTTTCGAACGCTTGAAAACAGCTTATGCAAATTTACAACACCGTAAACAAACGAGTGCAAATCTAGGCACAGATCAAGAAAAATGGTTGTCGATCATTGCAGAAAATGAGGCTCAGTTTCAAGAGGCCATGAATGATGATTTTAACACGGCCAATGCCATAACCGTTCTTTTTGATTTGGCAAAAGAAGCGAACGTATATTTAGAAGAGAACCAAACAGATATTCAAGTATTAGAGAAGTTTAGTCAGCAATTAAAAGGGTTACTAGAAGTCCTTGGTATTCAAATTGAAGCGGAGGAACTTTTAGATGATGAAATTGATAAGCTCATTGCTGAAAGAAATGAAGCGAGAAAGGAGAAAGATTTTGCTCGCGCAGATGAAATTCGTGATTTACTAAAAGAAAAGAAAATTATCCTAGAGGATACAGCCCAAGGTGTACGTTGGAGAAGAGGATAATATGCCAGTTAATGTAAAGCAGTTAAATAGTTTAGCACTTGCCTATATTGGCGATGCGGTATATGAGGTGCATGTCCGGAATTTCTTAATAGAATCCGGACAAGTGCGTCCTAATGAACTACATCAAGAAGCTGTTTCATACGTAGAGGCAACGTCACAAGCGGCTGTTGTTCATAATTGGCTAGATAAGGATCTGTTGACAGAAGAGGAGCAAGTAATTATTCGGCGGGGCAGAAATGCAAAGTCGAATTCCACACCTAAAAACATGCCTGTTCAAGCTTATCGTTATGCAACAGCATTTGAGGCATTAATAGGTTATCATTATTTATCCCAAAATAATGATCGTTTGTATGAATTGTTTCATCAAGCGATTAACTTTATTCAAAAAGGCAAAAAAGACAAGGAAGGAACAAAGTCATGGATGAAGAGATGATTATTGGGCGAAATCCAGTAATGGAAGCATTGCAATCTGGACGAGCAGTTAATAAAGTGCTCGTTTCGGATCAAGTGAAGGTACAAACGGAAAAAGATATGCTTCACGCCACGAAAAAAGCAAATACAATCATGCAAAAAGTGCCCAAACAACGAATGGACCAACTTTCAAAAGGAAAGCATCAAGGAGTTATTGCATATGTGGCAGCATATGAGTACGTATCGACAGAAACGATATTGCAACGTGCTGAAGCGGAAGGTGTAGCACCATTTTTGCTTATATTAGATGAGATAGAAGACCCTCATAATTTAGGGGCAATCTTACGTACAGCCGATGCGACAGGAGTACACGGTGTTGTTATTCCAAAGCGACGGGCTGTTGGTCTGACTGAAACGGTAGCAAAAGCTTCTGCAGGTGCAATAGAACATGTCCCGGTGGCCCGTGTTACAAATATAGCTGATACAATAGATCAACTCAAATCTAATCATATTTGGGTTGTCGGTACGGATGAACAAGGCTCAGACGATTATCGCACACTGGATGGGGATACTGCTTTAGCTATAGTAATTGGTAATGAAGGTAAAGGAATGACTAGACTAGTTAAAAATAAATGTGATTGGTTAGTGCATCTCCCTATGCAGGGGTCTATCCCATCATTAAATGCCTCGGTAGCTGGCAGTTTATTAATGTATGAAGTATTTCGAAAAAGATCCCCTTTAGGTACAAAGCGATGAACATACTCGTTGTAGATGGCTATAATGTGATAGGGGACTGGGAAGAGCTTACTTATCTTAAACAAAAAGATATCAGTTTAGCACGTGATCGTTTAATAGAGGTGCTGATGGAATATCAATCGTTTACGGGAGATCAAATTATCATTGTTTTTGACGCGTTATATGTCAAAGGGGGAAAAGAGAGCAAAAGCTCCCTAAATAACATTGAAATTATTTATACAAAAGAAGAAGAAACTGCTGATGAATGTATTGAACGACTTGTAAAATCATTGAAGAACGTTCGTAACCAAGTATATGTAGCGACTTCAGATTATATGGAACAACGTACAATTTTTAGTCGAGGCGCATTACGAATATCCGCTCGTGAGTTATTAATTGAAATCAATGGAATGGAAGCAGATATCCATGATCAACTGAAGCAACATGGGAAAGCACAACCAAAACTAAAAATCCCGATGCGACATGATGTGTTAGAGAAATTTGAAAAATGGCGTCGAGGAAATTGAAAAAAATGTCGTATTTAACATTAAGTTCCATCAAATGGAAATAAATGAAAAAACTATTGACTGAATGAGAGCGCTTACTGTATACTCAAAAACAAGTTCAATGAAGGAGAGGGCCTATGAAGTCTGTACAGGAGGAGAATACGTCACATGATATATGACAAGAACATAAAAGGTTGTATGCATGAAAACAAAAAGATTGATCAAATGTTACTGTTACATGTTCAAGAAGGAGACGAATTAGCGGTTGAACATTTAATGAATAAGTATGAAGGAATTGTTCGCAAAAAAGCGAATACGTACTTTCTGCTTGGCAGTGACCGAGAAGACGTCATACAAGAAGGATTAATAGGATTATATAAAGCGATATGTGATTATGATGATAGTAAACAATCTTCTTTTAAATCTTTCGCTGAACTCTGTATTACTAGACAAATTATAACCTCTATCAAGTCTGCAACAAGGCTAAAACACACACCACTGAATGGCTATATCTCGATATATAAGCCTGTGCAAGAAGAATCTGACCAAGTATTAATTGATGTTTTTGAGTATGATGATGCAGTTTCACCACATGATCAGTTAGTTACGAAAGAACAAACAAATAATATGAAGTTAGTATTAGCAAAGATGCTTACTAAACTAGAGTGGGAAGTCCTCCATTATTATATTGAAGGGTATCGTTACGAAGAAATTGCATCAGTAGTAGGACGCTCCGAAAAGTCCATTGACAACGCATTGCAACGAGTGAAACGAAAGGTAGGACAACTGATCCAAGAAGAT
>DATGUV010000151.1:0-8118 GCA_035301025.1 Bacillota bacterium
CGAAACAACTCCACCAATTACATAAGGAAGTCCACATTGTCCATAAGAATAATCTTCCCCATTCTCAAGCACTGTAATATGTGCATCTTCATCAGTCCGATATATTTCCATCGCTGCGCTCATCCCCGCAGCAACTCCACCAATAATTACATACTTCATACATGTGCCTCCTTTTCATCGTCTATATGTAAAATAACATAGCTCACTTGTTTTCTACAGTATGATTGCAAGAAAAACATTTCAACTCCTGATTTCACATTAGACTTTTTGATCTCTAAGGTATCTTATGTATGGTTTTTTCATCTTTTCTGATATGATAAGCGTATCACAGTTGGTATACATAGACGTATATATAGGAGGGAAAATGCATGTTTGAACCAATAGATTACACGAACGATATAGATAAAAATTATAAAACACTGCTTCAGCAACTGCGTGGCCTTATTCATGATGAGACGAACATTATTGCGAATTTGTCCAATGCATCTGCATTACTAAACCAGTTTTTAGAGGATATTAATTGGGTAGGTTTTTACTTATGGGAAGAAGAACAATTAATCTTAGGCCCCTTCCAAGGACTTCCTGCATGTATCCGTATTGAAAATGGGAAAGGCGTATGTGGAACGGCGATGGCAACGAACGAAACAATGCTTGTCCCAAATGTTCATGATTTTCCTGGTCATATTGCATGTGATGCGAGAAGTCAGTCTGAAATTGTTATTCCGATGAAACTGCATGGTAAAAACTTCGGAGTTCTAGATATTGACAGTCCAAATGTGAATAGATTTAATGAGACGGACCAAAAGTACTTAGAACAATTTGTAACGATTCTCGTAGATCATATGGGCAGCTATCATAAGGAGTAATAGGTCATTTCCATTGGAATGCCTCGTTGATTTTGAATCGAGTGCTTAGGGATAGTTTTAAAACCATATTTCTCACCGAACAAAGCTGCCATTGCTAAACATGTAGCATCAAGTACATCATCTGGGTATTTCTCATACAAATCAAATGTGTGTAACGGTGTATGTATATGAACATATTGTTTTAAAAGTTTCATCAATAAATCTTCCCTTTCTAGTATGCCTTCAGAGGTTTTTTTAGATGCTTTAATGGGAAGCTTTTTCTTTGTGAATTGAGCAAATTGAAGTTCAGGATGCGCTTCTTTGATTATAGGAATATATGATGGATGTTGAGATAAAAAACGATTCACTTCTAGTGCCTTTTTCATAATGTTATAGCTTTGGATACTGAGCCCTTTTCCTAATAAGTCTTTGTTACAGTGATTCGCTTTTGCGTAATTGTTTTGCTTAGCTGCTTGCACACAAGGTACTGTAAAAACAGAGGAAGCTTTTCCTGGGAGTCCTTTACGCACTTCTTTTTCCGGTCTGTGCTCAGCTTCTTCCTTTGAAAAAGGTAGTCCAATAGGGATGTCAATGAGCATGCGACCTGGATTCGGATATGCATTCATCGCATCTGAGAAACGTTTATATTCTTTAACAGTCATCTGACATTCACATATTTGAACGACAATCCAGCCACCTTTACTTGCATCTACTCCAAGTACTTGTTTCGCTCTTTCCTTCATAAAAAAACACCCCTTTATCTCGCTCACTATGTTAGTGTAGCATGATAGAGGGATATTCACATCATTTGATTACGACATTACTTTCATATGTTTTGTAACTTCTTGAGCAGGTCCGAATAGTTCATAACGAACGTGTTCTTTCTGTACACCTAGTTCTCCTAACAATCTAGCAATATGCTTCATAAATGGAACTGGTCCGACTACGTAATATGTTGTATCAGGTTTTAGAATTTCTTCGATTACTTCTTTTGTAACATATCCAGTAAAGTGATGGTTTCCTTCACTGTTTTCAGCACGGTCATACCCGTATATATAACGAGCATTTGGTAAATGTTTTGTCCATTCTTCAACATTTAAATGAAATGCGTGAACACCTTCGTTTTGTGCAGCGTGCAGAAACGAAATTTCTCGTGGAGATTCTTCTTGGGCTAAAGACTCAAGCATACTTAGCATAGGTGTAATTCCTACTCCACCACTAATAAGGGCAACTGGATGATCTCCTTTTTCTAGTGTGAAGGTTCCAGCTGGAGCACTTGCTTCAATAGTATCCCCTACTTGTAATTGGTCGTGTAAATATGTGGATACAACTCCGTATGGCTCACGATCCGCCTCTTTTTTCACAGAAATACGGTATTGTTTTTCATTAGAAACCGCAGATAATGTGTAATGACGAATTTGTTTATAGGCTACTCCTGGAATCGTGACACGTATGGTTAAATACTGACCCGCTTTATATGCTGGGAGAGTATTTCCGTCTTTTGCTTCTAAGTAAAATGATGTAATCACATCACTTTCTTTTACTTTATCTACTACTTCAAAATCTTTAAAGCCGTCCCATCCGCCTTCTTGTGCAGCAGCTTCTTTATACATTTCAGTCTCAATATCAATAAATACTTGAGCAATGACTCCATACGCTTCTTCCCAAGCTTGCATGATTTCGTCTGTTGCTGCATCTCCTAGAACTTCTTTAATTGCAATGAGTAAATATTTCCCTACAATTGGGTAGTGTTCTGGACGTACATCAAGTCCACGGTGTTTATGTGCAACTAATTTCACTTCATCTAAAACTACTTCAAGTTGATCAATGTTTTTCGCTGCTGCATACACCATATTAGCAAGTGCAACTTGTTGTTTTCCTTGTTTTTGATTTGCTTCGTTAAAAATATTTAATAATTCAGGATGATTTTCAAACATGGTTTTATAAAAGACCGTTGTAATGGTAGCACCATGTTCCTCTAATACCGGTGCTGTTGATTTAATAATATTCATAGTTTCTGTAGATAATGGCATATTAAAAACTCCTTATTAAAGATGTATTTTTAATGCATCTTTAATATACCGCGAATATAATGGAGTGACAATAGGTTTTGAGTAGTCGTCATAAAGGGTTCAATTCTCGTACTTATTTCTGTCACAAACATACATTTAAAATACATGTTCAAATCATGGTATACTATATGTGGTGATTAAAATGAAGCTAACAAACTATACAGATTACTCCTTACGAGTATTAATTTACTTAGCTGTGAAAGATTCAAATGAAAAATCAACCATTACTGAAATAACGAATGCTTATGGAATTTCTCGGAACCACTTAACAAAAGTCATCCATCAACTTGGTCAAATGGGAGTCATTCATACTACCCGTGGTCGAGGTGGGGGAATTGTCTTGGCAAAACTACCTGAAGAAATTAATATTGGTGCAATTGTAAGGGAAACCGAAGAAGATTTTCATATGGTTGAATGTTTTAATAGAGAACATAACACATGTGTCCTCACTCCTGTTTGCGGACTAAAAAGAGTGTTACACAAGGCGTTACAAGCCTATTTTTCCGTATTAGATCAGTACACAATCGCTGATCTCATACAAGAACCTGAATTGTACCGAAGTTTATTAAACATTAAATAAAGATACCCACCTATATCTCTAAGAAAATGCATCTTATCATCTTTGTACATATAGGTTAATGAATTTCATACTACATATTTTATGCTATCTCACTACCACATGCAGTAGTGAAGTAGTTATTTTTGATCATTATGAAATACATTCAGGTGGTTATTTCACGGACAATCTATGTCATTGTTTTTAAGATTAAAATGAACAAAACCCTGCTTACCATCTAAGAGATGACAAGTAGGGCTTTGCTCTGCGTGTTTACACGTTTTCATTTCAATTATTTTACAATTAATACATCACATTCTGCGTAGCGAGCTGTTCTTTCTGATACACTTCCAATGACAAATCGTTCCACAGCATTTAGACCTGTTGCAGCAATCATAACTAAATCCGCTTCTTCTTCAGGAAGAATTTCTTTATGGATTACTGTTTTAGGCGAACCATATTTTAAAACGGTTTTGATTTCTGATACATTCGCTTCTTTTGCTTGTTGCTCATAATCAGCTAGTAATTTTTTACCTTCTTCTTCTGCTCGTTCATAAATGTTTGCATCATACACTTCAATCGTCGCAAAAGATCTTGTGTCTACAACATGTGCGATGATAAGTTTTGCATCATTTTGTTTCGCAACGTCAATTGAGCGTTTAAACGCCTTTTCCGCAGCATCAGATCCATCTACAGCAATAACAATGTTTTTATAAATACTTTCCATGTATCTCGCCTCCCTATGATGATAAATAGTCTGTCTACTTCAAGTATACCATTGAAATATAGAAAATAAATACTTATATGAAAACATCACATATTGTTCATAACTGAATGAATTTCATAATGACCAAAATTAGCTACGTCAATACAACATGTAGTTTCGAAAGCCCCAACGGAACTACATGTTGTAGTGATATGGCATAAAATACGTATTATGAAATTCACTAATGTACCATAAAGATAATATTTTATAGGAATATAATGGAAGTCATTCATTGGAAAGAATACGTATATCTAATACGGCAAAGTTTATGCGTGAATGTGCATTAAATTTGGTTAATATCTTTTTGTGTAAAAACGTTTTTGTACTCGTCCCTTGTTTATAATGAACGAGGTAACGCAATGTGAGAACAATACCTTCATCGTTTGTACGAAGGGAAAACACAGGTCGTAAGTCCTCCAGATCCGTCGGTAAATATTCCTGGTTTTCTGTAATATGTGGAGCTACATATTCCTCAAAATATGTATTCCCAACCTCTGTCATTATTTCTTCCGCATCTTGCCAAGAGCTATCGAAAGTGAGCACATATTGAATTTCATGCCAAATATACGTATTTGAAATTCCGACTATTTCAACCGATTCATTAAAAATAATATGATTTGGCAACTTAATAATCCGACCAGTATGGGAATCGGATGATAACCAGTTTCGAGCTTCTAGTATTTTAAAATGAATCAATTTTGTATCAATCACGTCTCCAAGCATACCATTTATTTCAATCCGATGACCTACTTTGAAATACTTATTATACTTAATCACGAAATATCCAATAATATTATTCATCAGCCCCCGCACCATGACAAAAACGAGAAATCCAACCGCTAAAGCAATCAGCACAAGTGCATTCATCGCTTGTATCCAAATCAATAACGTTAACAAAATAACAAGGGTTATAATCGTGTTTTTTACAAATCTAATCATGATGAATTTTCTTTGGATATCCTTCACATTACGAATAATACCCCTTTTGAATACAAAATGAAGCAACATTCCTATAACGATTAAGATTGCTGTCAGAGCAATTTTATTTAAATAATCATGTGGGGTATTTAATGTAGATAAAAAGCTTTTTGTTAGGGACTCAAAATACTCTGTTAAAAAGTCTGGCATTTTCAAAACTCCTGTTCATTATGATTCAAGTTTGAATATTGTTATACCATGTTCATGTTTGGTTCATGTAAAGCGTACACTATATATATCATATAAAGACATGATACACTATTTTTCTTATGAAAAATACAAAGG
Source organism: Bacillota bacterium (assembly GCA_035301025.1). Taxonomy (GTDB): domain Bacteria; phylum Bacillota; class Bacilli; order Bacillales; family Amphibacillaceae; genus CALAMD01. The sequence goes on from DATGUV010000151.1 coordinate 5,503, forward strand.
AGAGATTCATAATGGCATATGATAACAAACAAGAGTGGCCACATGCATTAAAACGAAAGTAAATTCACATGTTCCATTATTGATGACGCATTTGAGCGAGATACATAATTACCAAAACCAGATATTTCAATTCAACATGCTGTTAATCTATATATTAAACCCTAAATCCAGTATATTGAACAAAATAAGGACGTTCAAACATGTATCGTTCTTTGTGAATATTTAAATGAACATTTTTCAGAACCTACTTTATTCCTAACTTTTCCTTTATTTTGTACTTGATGCATGTTCCATCTTTTCCCACTCCTTCTTACATGAAAATGGTTCAAATCAACAAGTCTCCCCGCTGATTTGAACCATTTTCATTTTTATAATTCTTCTGGTGTTTTAACAGTAATTCCTTTTTCATTGAATACCTTTTGTGCCGCGCTTAATGCATTTAAAACACTTGGAAATCCTGCATATGGAATTAAATGCATCATACACCCAACAATTTCTTCAGGTGTTAATCCAACAGATAATCCTGTTTTAATATGCATTTCAACTTGAGGTTTTCCTTGGGCAACTAAAGCCGTAATCGTTGACATTACTTTTTGTTTATTATCCAAGCCAGGACGTGCGTAAATATCTCCAAAAGCAAATTCAACAACATATTTACTTAAATCTGGAGCAATATCTTTAAATCTATCACCAATATCCATAAACCCTGTTGGATTGTCATCCCCTGAAGATGTTAGCTCCTTAATTTTATCCATTCCTTTTTGGTAGCGATCTTGTTCCATCATGCATTCCTCCTAGATGTAATGGTTTATTCAAGTTGAACAAAAATTATTTTTTTGTTACAACTAAATCTCTTGATGAAGGTACATCAATATTCGCTTGATCAAATCCTTCTTTAATTTGTTGACGCAAATCTCTTTCACATTCCCACTGAAGGCCATTTTCAGTTTGCCCAATCACTCGTAGGACAATTTCTTGAGAATCAAAATCTTGTACCCCAATAGCTTGTGGAGCTTCTTTAAATCGTTGGTCAGTTGTAAACTTCTCACATACATCTTTTAAAATGTGTAAAGCTTCGTTAATGTTTTCATCATAACTAATACCAATATCCACTAATGCTCGCATATTTCCACGTGAATGATTGGCAACCCCTTCAATAAATCGGTTTGGAACAAAATTTAGTGTGCCGTCAAAGCTGCGAATTTTAGTCGTTCGTAAACCTACTTCCTCTACAACGCCATCATATCCAGCTGTTGTTACATAATCATCAATTTCCAGTTGTCTTTCAACTAAAATAAAGAAACCAGTCACAACATCACTTACTAGACCCTGCGCACCAAATGCAACAGCAAGTCCAAGTACACCTGCTCCTAAAATAAGAGGACCGATTTCAATTCCAAGCGCTGCGAAGAACATTAAACCGAATAAAAACAATAAAACGTAGGAATACACGTTTACAAGTAATTTATCCAATGTCTTCATACGCCCAGGGGATGTATTTTTATCAATTGATAATTTTACAATGGATCGTTCAATAACTTTTTTCCCAATTGGGAGAGCGATCATGTACAACACAATCAGAACAATGAGTTTCAACAACACTCTGACGATATGTACAATATCAATATCTACACCAAAAATCTCCATTTGCTGTCCCTCTCTTCTATGATGAGCTTCTATCTACCTTTTATCCTACCGTTATTTTAGTAAGATTTAAAGGAAACGAAAGCGCTTTTTACCGGAAGTTATGTTACTTCCATTTATAAACGCTCTTATGTATCGTATCATTTCAAGCATTATTTGATAAGGGGAACGGTTTTTTCAGATAGACAACTCCATTCATGTCCCCTTCATCAACGACTATTGTACCTTCAACAATATCATAGGTGAATTGGACGGCTTCATTCATTTTCTTAAACCACCATCACTGAATATGTAGACCATACAAATAATTTCGTCTTGTAGACAAATAATCAATATATTTATATAATGATTGCATGTAAGTGTTTTCACTCATTTGTTGTCTCATTCATGAATACATTTTCACATATGATATTTCCAGCAAAGGAGGATGTCAAAATGAAAAAGTGCTTTACATTATTAATATTTTTCGTATTGTTTATCACAGCTTGTACGAACAAAGATGAAGAAGACAACACGGATGAAGTTGAGAAAAGTATACCAACTTATCAAATAGGAGAATCTGAAACAATTATAAACCATAGGGATGAGTTTAAGTTTAAGGTAACGGTCAATGATTATGATTTGATGAAACAAACAGACAAATATGATATCAATGAAAAACACAACGATTTTGAACCTGATTTTTTTGAAGATGCATATGTTTTTTTCATCAACGTGACGATTGAAAGCACGAGCGATAAAGGATTTCGAACCAACGATTCGCGAATATATTTAAAAGTAGATGAGGAATACTACACCCCTTCGATTCAAAAACCTATGTATTTACGCTATAAAAATGATGAAGCAACTGAAGAAACAGAATTCTTTTATCCAAGAGGGTATGATTACATTCCAAGCGGAAAAGTAATAGAAACCGACCTTGTGTATTTTGTGACAATCGATCAAAAAGCTGCTGAAGCAAACGATTATCAA
>DATGUV010000152.1:0-3756 GCA_035301025.1 Bacillota bacterium
GATATATACCCGCATAACATTTCTGGCGGGGAAAAACAACGAGTCGCCATTGCTCGTGCGATGGCGACGGAGCCTGATTTACTTTTACTGGATGAACCGTTCTCAGCCCTTGATGATGATACGAAAAATCGTGGACATGAAGAACTATTACGCATCCACTCTTTATGGAAAATTCCAGTGATTCTCATCACACATAGCCACGCAGAAGCAGAAAAACTCGCTTCGCGGATTTTATATATACATGAAGGTGTATGTCAACCTAAAAAAGTACCCTCCAAGTACGTTCCATCCTCTTAATTATAAAAAAACTGCGAAGCTTAGACATGCTAAACTTCACAGTTTTTTATTCCCATTCAAATGGTGTTTCTTGATACACATAATAGTTTAACCAGTTGGAAAATAGGAGATGGGTATGTGAGCGCCACGTATTTTGCGGTGCTTTTGTTGCGTCATCATCTGGAAAATAGTGTAACGGTTGATCAATTTCAATTCCTTTATCAATATCACGCTGATATTCTTCAGCAAGAGTATCTGCGTCATATTCTAAATGTCCTGTAAGCATAATATGTTTGGAATCCTTAGATTTAATTAAAAATGCTCCCGCTTCTTCAGATCTCGAGAGAAGTGTAAGTCGATCGTCCCCCTCAATTTGCTCCTCAGAGACTGCAGTATACCTTGAATGTGGTGCAACATATGTATCATTAAATCCACGAAGGAGACGGATTTTCGGATCTCGCACATCATGTTCAAACACACCGAAACACTTTTTCGTAAGCTCATATTTATCAATTCCATAATGATAATATAATGCAGCTTGTGCCCCCCAACAAATATGCATCACTGACGTTACATGGGTTGTAGACCATTCCATAATATCCGCAAGTTCGTCCCAGTAGCTTACTTCTTCAAATTGTAAATGTTCTACTGGAGCTCCTGTGATAATCATGCCATCAAACTTCTGGTCCCTTACGTCATCAATCGAACTATAAAATGTATCTAAATGAGATTTACTTACATTTTTAGAAGCATATGAAGCTGTATGTAAAAATGTCACATGAACTTGAAGTGGGGTATTTCCAAGCAGCCTTAAGAGTTGTAATTCTGTCCGCTCTTTCTCAGGCATTAAATTTAAAATCGCTATATTTAATGGGCGAATATCTTGTGTGCTTGCGCGTCCTTCATCCATTACGAAAATATTTTCTTTTTTTAATACATCACTTGCAGGTAATTCTTGTGGTATTTTTATCGGCACTTTGAATCAACTCTCCTGTCTATTAAACGAATCCTGTATGTATTGTAACGCTTTTCAAAAGACATGCAAACCAATAGAGTTTATATACAAAAAAGAGCCACATACATGGCTCCTGTTTACATATTTTCTAAACGTTCAATTCTACTTTCAATCGGTGGGTGTGTCGCAAATAAGCTTCCCCTTCTTCTAGATTTACGTTTCTTTCCAAATGGATTAGAAATATACATCGAAGCAGTTGCAGGTTTAGCATTTTTCATATCTTCTGTATTAGAGCTTATTTTTCTTAGTGCGTTGGATAGTCCGACTGGATTACGCGTAAACTCAACAGCAGATGCATCTGCTAAATATTCTCGGTTTCTTGATATTGCTAATCGTGTAAATTGAGCAGCTAATGGCGCAAGAATAACGAATAATAGAGCAACAATCATTAAGATCGGATTGGACTTTCGATTGCCTCCTTTTCGTCCCCCACCCCAAAAAAGCATACGTGAACCAATATTTCCAACAATCGCAATAACACCAACAAGGGCAATACAAATTGTCATTAATCGAATGTCATAATTACGAATATGAGCAAGTTCATGGGCGACAACGCCTTCTAATTCTTCACGATTTAACTTCTCCAACAACCCTGTCGTAAATGCCACCGCACCTTTTTCCGGTTTTATTCCTGTTGCAAATGCGTTTGGTACGGCGTCATTGATCACATATATCTTTGGCGTTGGTACACGAGCAGCAATGGAAAGCTCTTCTACAATATCCACAAGCTGAGGGTACTGTTCCTTTGTCACTTGCTGAGCCCCAGACATTTTTAACACTTGACTCGTTGCTGAAAGATATGTAATTGGTAAATAAATTGCTAATACGACGAGAGCAATGACAATACCGCTTACTGGGTCATTTTCGAAAATATACCCAATTCCCCAACCAATCCCAAGCACTAAAATGGTAAAGAACGACACAAGCAGAATCGTTTTACGTTTATTGGCAATAATTTGTTGATAAAGCATATGTGACCTCCATTAAAACGATACTGTTGGTGCTTCTCTCTCAGCCTCAGGAGTAACTAGTTGAGACTCTTTATTAAAGTTAAATAAACGTGCAATAATAAGAGATGGGAATGAATCCACTTTGATATTGTATTCTGCTACAGTTTTGTTATAAAGCTGACGTGAATACGCTACTTTGTTTTCTGTCGTTGTTAATTCTTCTTGAAGCTGGATAAAGTTTTCGTTTGCTTTTAGCTCTGGATATGCCTCAGACAATGCGAAAATTGACTTTAACGCACCTTCCAATTCTCCATCCGCATCAATCCGGTCTTGTGGGGAACCACTTAATAATTTATTACGTGCTTCTACTACTTTTTCAAATGTTTCTTTTTCATGAGCTGCATACCCTTTTACTGTATTTACTAAGTTTGGGATGAGATCATGTCGACGTTTTAATTGTACGTCAATTTGTGCCCATGCTTCTTTCACCCAGTTTCGCAATCTCACAAAGCTATTGTACGTCATAATTATGAATAATAATATAAGTACAATGACTGCGATAATAATAATCGTTTTCATAATATATTCCTGCCTCTCTAGTTCATTAATTGTATTATAACATAACTCACTTTACGTGAATTCACAAGATAGAACGACATGTTTTTTAGAACTTTTTCATTCTATGATAATAAGTTGTCCAATATGCGTTTTTCACAAAAAAACACCTTAGAAATTAGGGGTTCCTAATCACTAAGGTAGTTCCCTTTTTCGTTTACGATTCCATTCCTATGGGGCTCGTCCGCCAGTAACTAAACGGATAATTAAAATAACTAGCGCAACAACGAGGAGGATGTGCACTAAACCTCCTGCAACCTTAAAGGAAAATCCAAGTACCCATAAAATTAACAATAGTACAATAATTGTCCAGAGCATCTTAGTATGGCCTCCTTTTTCAAATGAAATGGTAGTTTTTTTACGATTTTTACAGTATATATGGTACATAGCTTCATCCTTTATGAATCAAGCTATTTGCAAAAATATACCACTTAGAAATAATATTGTCAATCGAATGAATTTCATAATGACCAAAATCAGCTATGTCAATACAACATGTAGTTTCGAAAGCTCCCAAGGAACTACATGCTCTAGTGAAATGACATAACATACGTATGATGAAATTCACTAAATCCTGTGAACGTTAAATTTCTTCTCTTCCATCCATATTACATACTCGCTTACTCATGTATTAAGTTGCATATCCCTAGCCAACCAATAGCTATGACAGGATGATGGGCGTCCCCTATTTCAAATAGATAAATTTCCGGTAACAATACTAAAAAGAGTGTGATCCATCAAGAATCACACCCTCTTTTTCCTATTAAAATTCGTGTTCTGCAAGTACAGTTGCAATGACGTCTTGGATTTGTGTCATCGATCCAGAGATAAAGTTATTCATCATAATTGAAAAGATGAGCTCCTCACCGTCAGCTGCCGTGACATATCCAGATAATGTAG
>DATGUV010000153.1:0-3135 GCA_035301025.1 Bacillota bacterium
CCAGCAATCACGAATACGTGCCAAATCGCGTGATGATACTTAAAACCACGCCAAACGTAAAAAACCGCTCCAAATGTATAGAAAATTCCTCCAGCAACGAATAAATATAAACCATTTGTATCTAAATGGGCGACGATTTGCTCCCAGCCAAGAACGACGAGCCAGCCCATAAGGATATATAATAACGTTGAAGCAACAACGAATTTTTTAACGAAAAATGCTTTGAAAACAGTTCCCCCAATTGCAAGCCCCCAAACGATGCCAAAAAGCGTCCAACCAAGTGCACCTTGAATAACAATGAAAGTAAATGGGGTGTACGTGCCAGCGATGAAGAAGTAAATTGCAGAGTGATCAAATATTTCAAAGAGATCTTTTGCTTTTCCCCTAGGAAGTGCGTGCACCATTGTTGAGGAAAAGTATAACAGAAACATCGTTACGCCAAATATAGTAAAGCTAACAACATGCCAAGCCGTTCCATATATGGACGCAAAAACAATGAGTAACACTAACGCAGCAATACTTAACAGAGCACCTATTCCGTGGGTAACCGCATTGGCAATCTCTTCTTTTTTAGAAAAGGTGTGTGTTTCTGACATTCTTTAATCACTTCCTTTAAGCATATTTTCACGTACATCTTCTCATTATTGTAACAGATTCTCACATTAAATCCTATGAATACTAAATAGGCGTTAACCCTTAGAATCCACGTTTCCGGATTTAATATGCAATGATAGATCTCATCTTTTGGCAAGAATTTATTTTACATGTGAATGAATGTCATAATTACCAAAATTGCTTAACATACGTATGATGAAATTCATTTCATTCACTGACGTAATAACGTATAGGCTGAACCTATGAAAAGATAGATAAATGGTATTGGTAAATTTACTATTCCGTGTATATACTGAATATGTAAGCGTTTACTTAAAGATGTATATGTGTAATTTATAAAAGGTGGGAGATAGATGATTGAATTAACCGGTGACACGTTAACAATGGAACAGATAGAAAAGATTTGCTATGAAGGGGAGAAAATATCGATATCCTCAGATAGTATGGACCGGGTGCGGGCAAGTAGAAAAGCAGTAGAACGTATTATTTCAGAAAAGAAGAATATATATGGTATAAATACAGGATTTGGAAAGTTTAGTGATGTGACAATTGAAGAAGAAGATGTACAGAATTTACAGTTGCATCTTATTCGCTCCCATGCATGTGGTGTGGGTAAAATGTTTCCAGAAATTGTATCCAGAGCAATGATGGTTCTTCGTTTAAACGCCTTGATTAAAGGTTATTCTGGTGTGCGAGAAGAACTGGTTCGTACGCTACAATCGCTCATTAACCATCACATCCACCCGGTGATTCCTGAACAAGGATCTTTAGGGGCATCAGGGGATTTAGCGCCGCTTGCACATTTAGCACTTGTGTTAATTGGAGAAGGAAATGTTCATGGTGAGAACGATACACACATTCCGAGTAAAGGAGTCCTACAAGCACATGGTATTGAACCGATCGTACTTCATGCAAAGGAAGGATTAGCTCTCATTAATGGGACACAAGCAATGACTGCTCAAGGTGTTATTAATTTCATTGAAGCCCAAAAATTGTTTTATGCCAGTGAGTGGATTGCCGCAATGACGATGGAAGGGTTAGAAGGTGTTATCGATGCATTTCATCCAAGCATTCATGAAGCACGAGGGTTTCAGGAACAAATGGATGTAGCAATGCGTATGCGGCACATATTAGAAGGAAGTTCTCTCATTACAAGACAGGGGGAGAAGCGGATTCAAGATGCTTATTCATTAAGATGCATTCCTCAAGTACATGGCGCATCATGGCAATCATTACATTATGTAAGAGATAAATTATCCATTGAAGCAAATGCAGCAACAGATAATCCACTCATTTTTGATGAGGGGGAAGTAGTTGTTTCAGGTGGGAATTTCCATGGACAACCTATTGCATTTGCCATGGACTTCATGAAATTAGGAGTAGCAGAAATCGCAAATATTTCCGAGAGACGGGTCGAACGGTTAGTCAATCCACAATTAAATGATTTACCACCGTTTTTAAGTCCTACACCTGGTTTACAATCTGGTGCAATGATTATGCAGTATACAGCAGCCTCTCTTGTATCAGAAAATAAAACATTAGCTCACCCTGCAAGCGTGGACTCCATCCCATCTTCTGCAAACCAAGAAGATCATGTCAGTATGGGGACAATTGCAGCTCGCCACGCTTCGCTAATCATAAACAATGCTCGACATGTGTTAGCCATTGAAGCCATTTGTGCTGCTCAAGCATTAGAATTGAAAGGAGTCGATCAAGCATCCCCACGTACAAAAGAAAAATGGAAAGAAATAAGACAAATAAGTGCGCCAATTACGGAAGACCGCGTTTTTTCAACAGATATTGAAAACGTGCAAGAGTATTTACGACAATCAAAGCCTATGTTTTAATCTCGCCCTACGTTTGCCGTATTCATCAAATGACCTGTATAGACATGAAGGATGAATACGGTATTTTTATGAGGTTATGAATTTCATCCTACGTAATTTATGCTCCAACAGTCTAGCATATAGTTCCACGAAGCGGCAGGAAACTGCATGCTGGATTGAAACAACTAATGTTGGTAATTATGAAATACAGACAAATAAAAAAGGCTAGCCAAACAGGACAAAATAATCTATAATAATATTCATCACTTTACCAAGGTAAAGTGATGAAGAGAGAAGAGGAGTGTTTGTACATGTTTAATGCTGTTCTTATTAGTGTTATTGTCATGGTTGTTTTAAGCTTATTACGCATTAACGTTATTTTTGCTTTGATTATTGCCGCTTTAACAGGAGGCATGCTTTCTGGAATGGGAATTACAGAAGCGGCTGGAATTATGATAAGCGGAATGGGAGGTCAATCAGAAACAGCACTCAGTTATATTTTACTAGGTATATTTGCTGTGATGATTGGATTTTCAGGAATTACCTCAATTTTAGTGAAAAGTATGTTAAAAATATTTAAAGGTAAAAAAATGTGGCTCGTATTATCCATTGCAGTCATTGCATGTTTCTCACAAAACATTGTACCTGTTCATATTGCATTTATTCCTATATTAATTCCACCATTACTACAATT
>DATGUV010000154.1:0-2802 GCA_035301025.1 Bacillota bacterium
TCTGATCAAGAAATTCGCACATTTATTGGGAAATGTAAACCAAACCATTTAAATAAAAACCGCTATGCAAATGCATTTCGCAGAAGACTGCATAAATTACTCGTAAAAAAAGCAACAGCAACCGCATGAACCAAACAAAAATGTCCTATACATGTAGGACATTTTTGTTTGGTTCATGCGGTTAATTGTTCAATTCAGATTCCTTTTGAATCCAAGATGCTATATAGGATGCATCTCTACCAACTCCACATATGAGCGCAGATCCTCTATGATATTGCCACGATAAACCTATGAAGTATAAACCTTTAATAGGACTTACTCCACGGTCATGAATCGGTTTTCCTTCTTCAGAAATAGCATTGTCTATCTGAATCCAACTATCATTTGCTTTAAATCCTGTCGCCCAGATAATTGAAGAACTTTGTTGAATTGTTCCGTCTTGAAAAGTTATAAGATTTCCAGTTGTATGTATTACTCTTGGCTTTAGCTTTATTTTCTTTTGTTTTAGGAGTTTTTTTAACGTTTTACCGAAAATTGGATCCTCTCTTTTTTGAAACCATTTTCCACGTTTTGTATCCGTTCCAGCAAATAGAAACCCTGTCCGATCTAACCAGGTAAATATGTCTTTATTCAAAAAGTGTAAAGGTAGAAATGTTAAATTTTCACTGACTGATAACGTCACTTCTTTTGTTTTTGAAAGTTCGGTAGCTATTTGTGCTCCAGAATTTCCTCCGCCTACAACCGTTACTGGACCATCTGGTAATTGATTTGGTCTCTTATATTCACTTGAATGGTAATGATTCATTTCTTTATTCTTCTTCTCAATGACTGGAGGGATATATGGTTGATCAAATGCGCCTGTTGCACAAACCACTTGTTTTGATTTTAACCATCCTTTACTTGTATTCAAAACATAGTAACCATTTTCTCGATGAACAAAATGGACTTTTGTATGCATTTGAATAGGAATATTAAATTGGCTTACATAACTCTTCAAATAATCAGCAATTTCATCTTTTGTTGGAAAGGTATGTTGATTTCCCTTCATTTTTTTATTCGGTAGTGCGCTATACTTGCGCGGTGTAAATAGAACGAGAGAATCATAACGTTTTCTCCATGAATTTCCTATGTTTGAATCATGATCTAGCAATATGAATGACAAATCTGTCTTCATTAAATAATACCCCATTGCAATACCAGCTTGCCCTGCACCTACAATTACAACATCATAATATTTCATTTTTTATGCTCCTCATCTTTTCTTCTTATCCTACAGAATTTAAGAAAAGATGACTTGAACGTTTCTGCTATTATTAAAAACCTCAGTGAGCGTCACACCAAACATATGTTTAAACGTCCTCGCTAAGTGAGCGGAGTCTGAAAATCCACCTTTATGTGCAGCACTTGTAAATGTATTCCCATTCCTAATTGCCCGTAAAGACTTAAGTAATTTCTGCCATAGAGTGTACTTTTTAATGGATATCCCTACTTGTTCTGAAAATAAATGACTCAGTCGACTTTCTGAGATAAAGATTTTTTGAATGAGTTGTTGCATGGAAATGGTAGCAGGTTTATGTCCAATAATCTTCTGAGCTTGTAAAACACGTGTATCATGGTGAGTTTTGATTGAACTGGTCGATTCACCAATAAATATGTGTAATAGATGATGTGCGAATTGATACATTTCTTCAAATGTAAGTTGTTTGTTTCCTAACCTCTCCTTACAAACTTGAGCAATATAATCATTATTGATGATTATATTTTGATTATGAGAAAACATGTTTTTAATCATCAATCCAGGTGAAGAGTTTGGATCAATTAAAAGAATAAGTTGTTGCTGATCTTCCCCAACAAATTGATGAGTAACATCATGTTGTAATACCATAACTCGTTCATTATATGAATGATTACCGACTAAAAGATTGAATGTTTTTTCCAAACCAACAGATAATTGTATGAAATGATGTCGGTGTGGCTCCATATCAATCACCCGCCCATACAACACAGCAACATCGTCATAAAAATAAACAAGCATCCGATTCATAAAACTACCCTCTTCTTTACATTTTGGTTCATCCACTTCTAAGCGGATTCATTTCCTTGTTTGTTTATGTGTAGTGTATCACAAAAGGTCTTTGCATATGGATATTCAACCATTTATTCATCTGAATGAATTTCATAATGACCAAAATCAGCTATGTCACTACAACATGTAGTTTCGAAAGCTTCAACGGAACTACATGTTGTAGTGAAATGGCATAAAATACGTATTATGAAATTCACTAATCTATGGTGAGAATTTCATAATTACCAAAACGAGCTATTTGAATACAACATGTAGTTCCAGCGTCTTAACAGAAGTACATGTTCTAGTTAAGTAGCATAAACTACGTATGAGAAATTCATTATATGGCATCAAAAAACATGTAGCTCCACTTAAAACAGAACTACATGTTTAATAGTTATACGCTTTTACGTGTGCGTCGTTGACGTATGTGTCCCCTTCCTTATTTCTTCCATATGATGACATGCTGCAACATGCCCGTTTTCCATTTCTTCGGTTTGACGTAACACTGGAGCTTCACGAACACATATTTCTGTCGCAAATGGACATCTCGTATGAAATCTGCATCCAGTTGGTGGATCGATCGGTGAAGGTACGTCACCTGATAATAGAATCCTCTCTTTCTTCTGATCCGCGTGAATAGTTGGGATTGCGGAAAGTAAGGCCTTCGTATATGGATGCTGTGGATTGGTAAAAAGGGATTTCTTATCTGCTATTTCTACAAACTTTCCGAGATA
>DATGUV010000155.1:0-13270 GCA_035301025.1 Bacillota bacterium
TCCATAACGGTTTCTCCAAGCAAAAACAAAAGAATGATCCAATACCTATGATCATTCTTCAAATTCTTCCGTCTCATACCGTAATATTCCTTGATATATACTAGCAGCCATCTTTCGTTGATATTCTTCTTGTTTGAGAAGGTCACGTTCCGCAGGGTTGGATAAAAAACCCAGTTCAACAATAGTACTAGGAACTTCTGCATGTTTTAACAAATAAATACCTTGAATCGGCAAAGCTTCTCGAGTGGTATTTTCTAAGTTTCGAATGATTTCATCTTGAATCATTTTAGCTAAATGTTTGCTTTCATCAAATCTTGGGTAATAAAAGGTCTGGGCCCCCCGCCACTTTGGTGAAGGAATTGCATTTAAATGAATCGTTAAAAACAATGCAGGATCTTTCTCCTCTATAAAAGCTAATCGATTTTTTATATCTTCGGTCTTGCGATTCGATAGTCCCTTTGTATGTTCTGCCGCTAAATCCGTATCAATTTCCCGGGTTAAATAAACGGTAGCTCCACCCTGTTCCAAATATTCACGGACAAAAAAAGATACATTTAGAGCAATATCCTTTTCTTCCGTCCCGTCAGCTCCAACAGCCCCTCCATCTGGTCCACCATGTCCCGGATCAATCACAATTGTCTTTCCAGATAGTGGTAAACTCCATGAATCCCAAGCCATTTCCGTCTTCTCAACTGGAAGCATTAATAAATAAACAAGAAGTGCCAAACCTATGAACCATAAGCCAATATGCTTGTACCGTCTCATCACACTCGCCCCTTATCCCACATTCTTATTCATTATATGGGACAAGGTTTTATTTTATACCTGAATGAATTTCATAATGAACGATTACTTAAAATCAAAGCCTCTTTTTTGTAAAAAGCTCTTCATATGCGGGCGTCTTGGCGTACCTAAAAAAGCAGCCATGGATTCAGACCACGTAGCATCCTTCTGATTTGTTCCGCGTGTTTGATAATAATCTTTCATTGCTTCATCATACGCAGGGATTAAATCATCATATTTTTCTGTATTATACGCATTTTCATGAACAACCGCCTCAATAGGAAAACGAGGCTTCACTTCATTCTTTTCATCAGGGACGCCAATCGTTAACCCATACATTGGAGCAACCCCTTCCGGTAATTCTAACAATGCACTAATTTCTTCAGGGGCATTGCGGACACCACCAATATAGCAAATACCATATCCTAAAGACTCTGCCGCAGCGGCAATGTTTTGTGCAAACAAAGCTACATCTGTTGCAGCGACAAGTAAGTTTTCAGCCAAGTCAAAGGACACATCCTTTCCCGCTTGACGTGCACCTTCTTTTATTCGATAAAAATCCATACACAAAACAAGGGCGGCTCCTGCTGTTTTAAATTGGGTTGGATTCTTTGATAGTTGGGCTAACTTTTCTTTCTTCTCTTCATCAGTAACATGAATAACCGAATACGCCTGCACGCCATTGGCAGTGGAAGCATGTTGTCCTGCCCGAATGATTGTATGTAACACTTCTGAACGAATCTGTTCGTCCTTATATTTCCGAATGGAACTGTGTGAAATTAATGTCTTAATCAATTGCCTTCCTCCTTGTGATCATAACCATTACACCTTTAGTTTATCAAATATCTTTTATATGCAAAGCAATTGAACTCATGGAACAAAATGCACACACATCTTTCGAATATGTTTAACATATGATGAAGACGGATTTACTTTTTTAAATCCTGTTCCTTCATCATATATCTAAAGAAACAGATGATTGTAATTAGGATATGAATTCAGTAGGATAGAGGTAGAAAGGATGATACCTATGAAAAAGTGGCTTATAGCAATTATTAGTATTTTTATGTTAATGCTTGCAGCTTGTTCAGAAACAGCGACTCCTAGCGAGGAAACTTCAGAGGAAAATGAAAGTTCACTAACAGCTGAAGAAGTGTATGAAAAAGCAATGGAGCAAATGGAAGCATTACAAAGCTTTGCATTTGACATGAAAATGGAACAATCCATGGAATTTGGCGAAGAGGAAACCGTCAGTTCAATAGCAGACATTAGCGGTGAAATGACTGAAGATCCATTTATGATGTATCAAAACGGAAGCATAGAAATGGATTCGGATCCCATTGGGTTAATGGAAATCAACTTAGAGATGTATGCAGAAGATAATGTGGTTTATATATATGAAGATATGTTTAACAACTGGATGAAAGGGTCTCTAGACGACTTAAGTGATGTAGGGCTAGAAGTCGGTGAAGAACAATCCCCCTTCTCTCATATTGAAGATTTGGAAGAATACATCGATGAGTTCACATTCGAACAAACAGACGACACATTCATCTTTAAACTAGAAACAGACAGTGAAAAATTCAAGCAGTTACTCTTAGAAGAAGTTCAAGAATTCCAATTGGATATGAGTGGAAATGATGATGTGTTAGAAACCCTTGAAATCGAACAACTACACTATACATTTACCATTGATAAAGAGACATTTGACACATTATCATTCAGCATTGACTTTTCAATCCAACTAACAGAAAACGGTGAAACCCTCTCTGTTTCATCTGTTATTGACGCAGAATTCTCAAACTTTAACGGAATTGAAGAGATTACAATTCCAGAAGAAGTAATCGAAGAAGCAATTGATGGAAGTGATGCATTTGGATTTTAAAAGACAAAGAGGTCGAACACATTTGTTCGACCACTTCTTTTAAAAAAATAAAAACTGCATTATTATGATTACAATAAAAGTATTAAAATAATTATTCTATTTTATCATCTGGTCCGTCTTCATAATCATTATCTTCATCATCTATACCTTCTTCCGGATCATCTTCAGGAGTTTTCTCTTCGCCGCCATCTTCATTATCCGTTTCATCCGGTTTCTTATGAGGATCTTCTATATCATCTTGATCATTGTTTTCGGAGTTTTCTTTGTCATCTTCTTCATTCTTAGAATTATCCCCTTCATGATTATCATTGTTAACAGGATTTTGGGACGGTTTAGTGGGGTCTTTTTTCTGTTGGTCTTTTTCATCCTCTTTCCTTTGACTCCAATGATCTTGTCCACCATCATCGTTAACACTTTGCTCATTGGTAACTGGAGTTACATTTTCATGTTGATCAGCTTCCTCCAGTTCTTCCTCAATTTCATCATCCTCATCTAATTCATCCAATTCTAATCGTTCAATATCTTCTTTCGGTTCAAAAAAGCTTTTGTGTTCTAAATCAATGCGTAACTTTTGAATGGACAGTCCGAGTTCTTCTTGTGTTTCCTCTTTATGTATTGTAATCCCTTTAACATTCTTATTATTTAATAAATCTGGATGCTCTTTATTCCCAGTTGCCATAACAATTCCGATAACTCCAACCGTCAAAGAGATGCAAATTAAAACAGTGAGGATTTCTCTTTTATGCATAAGAACCTCCCCCCTCCGACATTTCCTTCTATTGTACACGAATCGTTTAATAGTTCAATAGCCTTAAGCTTAAGGGCCTATTAATTCCGATGTTAAAATTATTTTAGAAATAAAAAACGAGCGAGAAAACATATTGTTCTCTCGCTCGCTTTTAATAAACAAATATTATTAATCTACTTCAGGCTCATCTGAACTTACACCGATTTTATACAATCCTAAATCACTGTATATATCAGAATAAGGGTCTACAGTATAATTAACAACACGTTTGTTTACCGGCTTAATCATTAAAGCAAAGTTTAATGGGAATACCGGAACTTCATCGACCATTAATTCATGCCAATCTTTATATGCATCTTTACGGAATTCTAAGTCAAATGCATCTTCGGAAAGAGCTACCTTTAATAACTCTTCACTTTCTTCATTATCCCAGCGTGCAAAGTTAAATCTTGCATTTTTACCATAGAGACCAGTCTTATCTACGTCAGATCCTGTTCCCCATGCTCCACCAAAAATATCTACATCTGGGTCATCTTGTTCATCACCGTTTCCTACACGGTCATAGAAGTCTTCGAATGCTAGCAACTTACCAGTGTGTAATTGAACATTAATTCCAATATCTTCCCACATTTGCATGTTTAACTTAGCAAGTGGTTCTGCAGTTTCTCCACCTGACATAGCTGCATAATTTAATACCATTTCATTTCCGTCAAGATCTTTAAAGAAGCCATCATCGCCTCTTTCATAACCTGATTCTTCTAGCAATGCTATTGCCCCTTCAGGATCAAATTCATATCCTTCCCAAGTTGGATCATGGTATAGATGATGCCTAGGGTCAATTACTGAGTTAGCTTCCCAACGTAGGCCATGATAAAATTCATCACCGATTAAGTCTCCACTAATAGCCATTGCCATTGCTTTACGTAAGTTCTTATCCTGTAAAGGCGTTTCTCTATTTTGATTAACTTGTTTTTCATCAAAATCCCATTCACCAAGCTTGAATCCGATATATGAGAAGTAGTTATCATAATATGCAAGGAACTCTACGTTTGACAAATCTTCATTATCAGGGTATTGATCCGCAGGGAAATCGTTAATTAAATCAACTTCACCTGTTGCAAGTGCCTGAGCTACTGTTGAACTACTAATTACTTTCAGAGTGACCTTATCTAACGCAGGCTCTCCTCTCCAGTAATCTTCGTTCTTCGTATATGTTACTGATTCTCCAGGTACAATTGTATCTACCTTGTAAGGTCCAAATCCAATTGGATTTTTACGAACTGCATCAGATGCTTCCATATCTTCTACAGGAATATCGCCAAAAATGTGTTTCGGTAATGCGTATGTCCAAATTCCTCCAGATAAGAGTGAAGGAGTTGATTCAATATACGTAATTTCTAGTGTCTTATCATCAATTACTTTAATTCCTGAAATCTCATCTGCTTCACCATTGTGGAATTCTTCAATTCCCTCAATGTTACGAAGCGTGTCGTCAAAACGGACACCAGTATAATCCTCATGAGCAATTACTTCATGTGCAAACGCCCAGTCTTCAGCAGTTACCGGCTCACCATCATGCCAATTTACTTCATCACGAATAGTGAAGGTAAATACGTGACCAGACTCATCGTGTTCCCACGTAGCTGCACCTTCTTGGCTATATAAAAAGTCTCCATCAGTGTGAATAAGACTTTCATCAAACCAATTAATTACTTCAGCATCAGGGTTACCTGAGTAGAAGTTCCAGTTTAAGGTACCTTTAAATGGATCGTCTGAAACTAGCCCATAATTCAGCTCGCCACCATCAATTGCTTCATCTGTATTCGAAACATCTTGGTTAAAGAGAGCAAGTGCTTCTTCCCCTTTATTTACCGGCTCATCGCCTTCGCCTTCTCCTTCACCTTCTGATGCCGGTGGATCTTCTTTGTCCTTCCCATTTTCGTTATCCTTATCACTACTACAAGCTACGAGTGCAAGTGACAACACGAGAAGCATAGCAAGCAAAACCTTATAAAACTTGTTGCTTTTCATCCTAAAATAACCTCCCTTAGTTATTTAAAAGTTTTACATCGCTGTATAATTTTTTGCGATGTTATATATTAAGCATTTAAGTCATTTTAATCTTTAAGAGACTTAAATGTTAATAACACATTACAAACCATTACCTTGTAGGCAATTTTCTGAAAAAATATGTTGGGGATTAAACAAAGTGTGTAATCCCTCCTTCTAACATTATACTAAATTGTTAGAAAAAATCAAGTCTTTTTATTAATGTAGTATTTTCGAATATTATCCTCTTCGCTGTTGAGCGTTAGATGCTCTTTTGAGTGCTTCACCAATGTTTCGGACACTAAGCATTAACACTAAAATCAACACCGCTGCAGGTACCCATACCCACCAACGTTTCTCTAATGTAGTTGGGTTTGTTGCATAACTTAACAGTGTTCCGAGACTTGGGGTACTTTCTGGAAAACCAAATCCTAAGAAGGAAAGTCCAGACTCAATTCCAATATTGGCTGCTAAAGCAAGAGTCATATTTACAATAATAATAGATGAGATATTTGGAAACACATGTGAAAACATAATCGTAAAATTCGATGTTCCTAACGTTTTCGATGCATTTACGTAATCCAGTTCTCGTTCTTGTAGTGCCTTCGAACGTACCAATCTAGCAATTCCCATCCATAGAAATGCAGTCATTATAAGGGAAAATGATATAATACTATACTTAGGTACTAAAGAAACAAAGATAATAACAATCATTAAGAAAGGTAAAATTAAAAAGAAATCTAAGATACGCATCAACACGTTATCTGTTGAACCACCGAAATATCCTGCTGTAAGCCCAAATAGTACACCTACAGTTCCACTCATTACTGTTACGAGAATACCAATTAATAAAGAGTTTCTCGTACCAATGATTAATTGACCAAATATATCTCTTCCACCAGTATCTGTACCTAAAATATGCTCAGAAGAAGGTGGTTCAAACCTTGATAGTACATCAATTCTCGTTACTTCCTTTAAATCAAGCATTGCTGATCCGATAAAAACCGTTAATGTTATTAACACAAAAAGAATGAGCGATCCAAGTGCAAGCTTATCTCGAACAATTTCAGTCCAAAAAATACGGAGGCCTGAAGGGCTTACATTGGAATCTTCCTCTTTTTCAACTGTTTCAACAACCTCATTCGCCATATTTATCACCTCAAACTTCTTTTAAGTAATTCTGTACTATTTAATCCGAATTCTAGGGTCAACAATACTTAACGTAATATCTGATAATAATGTACCTACCACTGCAGCTATTCCATACAAGAGTACTAATGCTGTAACAACACTATAATCACGCTGAACAATAGATTCTAGGAATAATTGTCCCATTCCAGGATATCCATAAATCATCTCAATAAAGATTGTTCCACCGATTAAGTTTGTTATTTCATATCCGAAGAACGCAGCAATTGGCAAAAGTGAGTTTCGGAAAATATGACGATTATATACGCGAGATTCAGATGCCCCTTTAGCCCTTGCGGTCGTAATAAAGTCCATTTGTTTCGTATCGATAATCTCATTTCTTAAATATTGCACGGTACCTACTACCCCTATAAGGGCTAAGGATATACCCGGTAAGAGTAAATGTTTTAACTTACTGAATACATATTCCAGTGACCCTGGACTTGTTCCTGGGGCGACACTTCCACTCGTTGGGAACCACCCAAAGTGATATCCAAATATCCATAACATAACAAGTGCAAAAATAAATAACGGTGTCGCAAATCCAAGATATGTATATCCTGTAATTGCATGGTCTAAAATGGAATCATTGTACCGTCCACTTAAAATTCCAAGAGGAATAGATATTGCATATATTAGTATGAGTGTAAATAACGATAGCCAAAATGTGTTTACCAATCGTTGTCCAATCAATTCTGTTACAGGCATTTTATAGTTATAAGACTGCCCTAAGTCACCTTGAGCAAGATCACTTATCCATCGCCCATACTGTTGATACCACGGATCATTCCATCCTAGTTTTTCACGAATATTTTCAAGAGATTCATGTGAGATATTTGGATCAAGTTGACCTGTTAAAGCGTCACCAGGCATCATTTTTGCAAGTACAAACACAAGTATACTTAAAAGAATAATTTGAGGAATAACAATGAGCATTCTTCTTATCGTAAACTTCCACATAACAAATCAACCCCTCTCAGGCAAGGCAACGGAATGCGTATCGGAAATCGGTTGCAATTTATACGCAAGGCCTTCTTCATCAAAGTATTTATCATAAGCTTCTGTCCATTCTGTTTCTACTTCTCGTCGAACATCAAATGAATGATCACGCTTTTCTGGATCAATATCTGGTATAGCTGCGACGAGTCTCTTTGTATAAATATGTTGAGGATTATCGAAAATTTCCTCGGCAGAACCTTCCTCAACAAATCTACCTTTATACATGATTCCGATACGCTCACACATATGCCTAATAACACCTAAGTCATGACTAATAAAGAGGAGCGTTAGGTCGAGTTCCTTTTGAATATCTTGTAAAAAGTTTAATACTTGTGCCTGAACGGAAACGTCTAATGCAGAAACAGGCTCATCTGCTATAATCAATTTCGGTTTCAGTGCAATTGCACGAGCAATTCCAATTCTCTGTCTCTGTCCACCTGAGAATTGGTGTGGATACTTCAATATACTTTCTGGACTAAGCCCAACTAGTTCTAATAATTCTTGTACACGTTTTCTTTCTTCGGATTTTGATAATCGATCAAAATTACGAAGTGGTTCTGCGATAATATCTAGTACTCTTTTTCTACCATTTAACGAAGAGTATGGATCTTGGAATATCATCTGTACATCTTTATGTAATCCAGATTTTCTCTTGCCAAAATTGGTTATTTCCTCGCCCTCAAAAAATACTTTTCCGGTAGTCATCTTATTAAGTCCTACAATCGCTCTTCCTGTTGTTGTTTTCCCTGATCCTGACTCCCCTACCAATCCGTAAGTTGTCCCCTTTTCAATCTCAAGGGATACACCATCAACCGCTTTCACATGATCGACTGTACGACCAAAAATACCGCCTTTAATCGGAAAGTGGACTCGTAAATCTTCAACTTTTAAAATTGACATTAGTTAGCCCCCTCCCTTTTTTCCTCTGGAAAGTAGAAATTCTTATAGCATGAACAACGTACGAAATGTCCCGGCGCGACTTCCTGTAATTCAGGATGTTCATCATGTTCAGATTCATCAATCCATGGAATACGATCTTTAAAACGGCATCCTTCTCTTGGTAAGTTTTGTAGAGCCGGAACAATTCCTTGAATCACATGTAGTTTCTCAGCATGTTTCTCTCTACTTGGAACAGAGCTAATAAGTGAGCGTGTGTATGGATGTAGAGGTTGTTTAAACAATGTGTGTACATCTACAATCTCAACAATTTGCCCTGCATACATGACTGCAACACGATCAGCCATTTCTGCAACGACTCCTAAGTCATGAGTAATTAGAACGATACCTGCGTTCATATCGTCTTTTAATTCACGAATTAAATCCAAAATTTGCGATTGAATGGTAGCGTCAAGTGCAGTCGTAGGCTCATCAGCGATTAACACATTTGGATCATTTGCAATAGCAATTGAAATAATAACACGCTGACGCATCCCACCGGATAATTCATGTGGGTATTGACCATATACATGTTTTGACCTAGCGATTCCAACCTTATCTAATAGCTCGAGAACTTTTTTCTTTCGTTGCGCTTTGGACATAGAACTATCATGTAATAAAATGGCCTCGCCAATTTGATCCCCTATTGTCATTAGGGGATTCAGCGCTGTAAGTGGGTCCTGGAAAATCATTCCTAAATCTTTACCACGTAAATTATTTAATTTTCGCGGGGAAGCGTTAACAATGTTTTCCCCATTATAAAGAATCTCCCCTTCTACTTTTGCACGTGTATGTAATCCCATGATGGAAAAGGCTAGTGCACTTTTACCACAACCAGATTCTCCAACAATAGCTAACACTTCATTTTCCTTCACACTCAACGACACATTGTCTACTGCTGCATAGTACTCGTCATTGATACGGAATGAAGTCTTTAAATTTTTTACATCGACCAATGTTTTTGCCAAAACAATCCCCCATCTCGCAGTTGATAGCGTTTTCATTTTTATATCGTAGATAATCTTTTTTACGAACTGACCTTGGGACTCCCTTGCTTGAAGTCTGGATGTATGTAAAAAGATTTTCCTAAGATGCTCTCAACTTTGTTCGCTGTTTATTTATGTGAATCGAAGTGCCTAAAGTATATAATAGGTTCTATCAATAATCAAGCACTTTTAAACACTTTTTTAATATTGTAAACGCTTTGTTTACTTGAAACGCTTTAAAAAGCACAGTACGTCCCTATATTTATATAATTGTGTAAACAAATTTATTTTTTATATCTTTGCAAGCGCCCACCTCGTTATAATAATATACAAGATATAATTTAGTCAATATATTTTTCTATTTTACACGTTATTATATAAACATACAAGTATATGTATTTTATTTCATTCTCTATCTCACCCACAGATACTATTATAATGATTATATCGACAGCGCCGTGGGGTTCTTACAGCCCGTTCATACGATCCTTTATTTCGACAGCATACATATCAATCCCTTTATATTCTTTCTTATTGTCTACCTTTCACTTTTGATAGCCCTAGAGAGTGTTTCCTATGATAATTTGCTTTGATGTGAAATGCTTTTATTGTTAAGGCTGTTTCAACACTTTTCCCTTAACAGTTCCCTATTCATTTGCTATTGTTGCTATAACTTATTTCCTTGTAACCAACCATCCATTAAAGGAGAGTGCACATGTTTAGGCTTGAAAACATAACTTTTAAAGACGTATTAGACATTCCTGAACTAACCATTTCCAGTCATAAAATTACATGTATTATTGGTGAAAGCGGAAGTGGTAAAACAACATTCATCAAGCTATTAAACGGGCTTATTAATCCAACGAAAGGTACGATTTATGTAGAAGATAAAGATATCCGAAACATGTCAATGGTGAATTTACGAAGAAGGGTATCCATGTTGCAACAATCTCCTTCTATTTATGAAGGAACGGTGAAGGAAAACATTCAATTAGGACGGTTTTTCTCAGAACTGGAACCCGCTTCAGATCAAGAGATTAAACAAGTCCTTGATGTTGTGCATCTGCATAAAGAGCTTGACCAAGATGCGAGTAAATTATCCGGCGGGGAAAAACAACGTCTGACACTTGCCCGCATGCTCCTGTTGCCTGCCGAAGTCCTTATATTAGATGAACCGACATCATCTTTAGACCAAGATTCTGCACACACCATTATGAAACACGTGCTCAAACATTGTAAACAAGAAAATAAAACCGTTATTATGATTACCCATTCGGATGAGATTGTGAAGTTATTCGCCGAACATCTTATCCAGCTCAAAGAAGGAAAAGTCGTTCGCGATGAGGAGGTCGAGCCAACATGGAATCAGAAATAATTGAAATTTCTTGGTGGCGGCTCATAGCTGCATATATATTCGTCGTTCTATTAATTGTCATTCTGAAATGGCGGTCGATTAAAAGGGAAAAGGATGTTTTAATTGCCACTATTCGTATGTCTGTACAGCTCATTATTGCCGGATATATTTTAGAATATATTTTCAAGAACGAACATCCTCTCATTACTCTTGGCGTTCTCCTGTTAATGGTTGGATTCGCAATTTATACAGCTATCAAACGGATCAAACATAAAATAAGCATCCAAATGAAGAAATTAATTGCTCTTTCGCTAACAATTGGTGTTTTGATTAGTATGGCGTATTTTATTTTTGTTGTCATCGGATTATCTCCTTGGTATAAACCGACATATGTTATTCCGATTGCTGGGATGATTATTGGAAATGCTATGACAGGAATTACTCTTGGCGTGAATACGTATATGAATGAAATGTCTTCACAAAAACAGCTTGTCGAAGGAGCTCTTATGCTCGGGGCCACACCTAAAGAAGCAACACGAAGAATAGCGAATCGGGCTTTTGATGCTGCGATGACTCCGATTATTAATAATATGATTGGGATGGGAATTGTCTTTTTACCTGGAATGATGACGGGTCAGATTTTAGGTGGAGCATCCCCTCTCGTTTCTATTAACTATCAAATTGCGATTATGTTAGGCATTCTTGGTGCAGTTGCTTTATCTGTAGTATTATTCGCAGTACTTGGGTATCGAACATTTTTTAATGAGCGTGATCAGTTGATTGATATGCAGTGAGTTCTAGTTGAAAAACGTAAAATATGCTCCACCCATATACGGATGGGAGCATATTTTTTATTCCAACATCCGATTCTTCATCTCTGGTGTTGGAATTGGACAAGGCCCTTCTTTTCTAAGCAGCTTCCTTCGGTTGTTGGCAATGATCCGATACACCCCGTTTCGAATAGGTTTCGGAATAATAATGCCAACATAGCTAAGTTTCCACATTCCTTTTAACTGCTTTGCTACTCGTAAGGCAGCTGTCGATTCTTCATACATATGACCATTTTCAATTAATATGAAACTATCAGAAGAAGATGGAAGCTCATATTCTTTTTTCAATCGTTCACCAGTTGGTCCTTGTAGGGGGGCGAACGAGAAAATTGCTTTTGGATCCCTTTTTATAATAAACTGAACGCTTTTATTGCAAAAGTGACAATCCCCATCAAATAAAATAATGGATTCCATACGTGTAACCTCCAATATTCTTCGGTCCAATCATTGCTGGTCTTGAAATTCGTCCACAAATGTAAAGTATGGGATTAGCATACCACATAATGAAACGATACAAATTACTGAACCGATAAATAAATACATTGGTCGCACACCCCAAACTTCACCTAAATAACCTCCGACAAGGACACCAAAAGGCATAGCTACGCGCATAATAAAGAGTCGCACAGATGTCACTTTTCCCATTACGTGATTTGGCACCACTTGTTGGACGATAGTAATATTTTGCACACTAAAAATCGCCATAGCAATTCCGCCAATGATTTCCCCAAAAGAAAAACACGCGCCCACCTACCCTTACAGCGTGAACTGCATGGCTAAGTGGGCGCACGTTTATAATGCTTCTTGCACTTGTCGAATATAGATAAATCGTACAATTAAAAAGTATACAATTTGAATGAGTAAA
Organism: Bacillota bacterium; assembly: GCA_035301025.1. GTDB lineage: Bacteria > Bacillota > Bacilli > Bacillales > Amphibacillaceae > CALAMD01. The sequence continues at coordinate 12,624 of DATGUV010000155.1, forward strand.
AAGCATCCAAGAACAATACTTGATTGGAGCCGTAAATTATAGTCAAACAGGTTTGATAAGGCAGTTAACGCTACTGCCCCATGAATGAGCGCTACAAGAATAGGTGCAAAAAATAGAATAGCTGTTTGTTTTGTGAGCACTTTTTTCAACTCTTTATTTGTTAAACCTAATTTGGAAATGGCTGCAAACTTTTTCTTATCCTCATCTAAATCCGAATACAATCTAAAGTATAAAAAGCTTCCAGCAGACACAAAAAATACGAGACCAATGAATAAGCCGATAAATAAAACAGGTCCGTACATTTGATTAATGGTGAACCCAATATAATCGATGGCTTGGAATAAATATCCTTCCCCACTGCTAATTTCCTCACCAACAGCGATGATGTCCTCTTCCGCTCCTTCTTGTACTTCCCAGGCGATAAAACGTTCTTGTCTAAGGGGCTCAGACATATGAGCAAATAACTCATCACTCATAATAAAATGAACGTCTATAAATGGAAGTACATTCGATTCAATCATATGAGAGACATGCGGTCGTTGGCCATTTTCCAGTTCAATTGGTTCATCAGACGGATCACTTCTCATGTGGTCATCAATCATAACGACACTTGCTTTCACACCGATCATTTCATCTGCATCCAGTTG
>DATGUV010000156.1:0-18913 GCA_035301025.1 Bacillota bacterium
TTATACTGAATCTCTCCGACTTCTTCATCCATCATTTGTTTAAAGATGAAATTCACTCCAGATAATACGTGTTTCCTACTTCTAAAATTCCGTGCTAAATCAATCCGTAATCCTGGATGGATCTCCCTAGCAAATGCATTATATTTCCCGATAAAAAGTGACGGTTCCGCATGTCTAAAGCGATAAATACTTTGCTTCACGTCTCCTACCATAAACATATTTCCCGGTCCTTCTTGTTCACAAACCATGGATAAAATGGTTTCTTGAACAAGGTTCGTATCTTGATATTCATCTACGAACACTTCTTTAAACTGCTCTTGGAACTGCTGGGCAATTTCTGAAGGAATGACATGATTTGGAGTTGATGAAGAATCTGTTAGCAACTGTAAACAAAAATGTTCTAAATCCGAAAAGTCTACAACAGCTCTCTCACGTTTTTCCCGGTCATAGGCTTCCATAAACTCAGTAACCAATTGAGTAATTTTCTGTACAACAGGGGCTAACTGTTGCATATCTTCTACATGGTGGGCTAAATCCCTTGTGAAGTAGGTTTTCTTTAACTTTTCGAATCGGCCTTTAAAAGCATCCCGGTATGCTTTCGCTTGTTCCTTTTTATCTGGATTGCTTTCTGCTTTTTTCCCAGATAATCTTGCAAGAGAAGCATGGTTCATATAAGTATGAAGCGCCTCCCAATCATCTATTCTTCCCCTCATTTCCTTCACAACATCCAAATCTTTTTCGATGGTTTCGATATATGGATAATGTCCGTCAGGCTCCCGCGCGATACGCTCTGCGAATGATAACTCTTGTTCCATCGCATCTAGTTGGTGGGACACTTCTTCCTGAAGCATTGCTAACCACTTTAAATCATGTTCCTTCCAGTCATTTGAAATCATGTATGTTTCAGCTAAATCATTGAGCCATTTATTTGGCCATGGATGTTGTTTAGAGAACTGGTAAATATGCAAAATTAACTCTTCTACATCTGCATCACTTCGATCAGTGGAGAAACGATCCACAACAGAGAAAAATGCTGCAGATCTTTGTTCTTCCTGTCCATACCACGTTTCAAACAACTCGTCCATAACCTCTTGTTTCATTAATTCTGCTTCCATATCATCAACAATACGAAATGCAGGATCTAAATCGATAGCATATGCATATTGCTTCACAACATCTAAACAAAATGAATGTAACGTTGAAATCGAAGACCGCTGTAAAAGGGACAACTGTTTTTTTAAGTGTAAGGATGTAGGATTGTCTTGCAACGCTTTTTCTAGAGCTATGCCAACTCTTGTTCGCATTTCTTGTGCAGCAGCATTTGTAAAAGTAACAACGAGTAATGCATCAATGTCTATTGGATCAGTTGTTGAAATCACTTTTTGAATAATACGCTCTACAAGAACAGCCGTTTTTCCTGAGCCAGCTGCAGCAGCCACTAAAATATCACTACCTGAAGAGTCAATCGCCTGTTGTTGTTCATCTGTCCATTGCACCATTCTTAGTTCCCCCTTTCTTTAATAGTTTCAATAATATTTTTCTCACTCATCTTTTTTAATCTTCGAAATGTATTGTCTTGAATTTCTGGGTCAAATTGACATACAGATGTAAAAGGACAAAATGTACATGCTTTTCTTTGTCCATATTCAAAAGGATTTAATGTTACCTCTCCAGATGTAATAGAAATACCTGCTTGCATAATTAATGTATGAATATGATTACGCAAGTCAGCAAACAATTCCTCATCAGCCACTTTCGAATTTGCACGGAAAGAACCATCTTTTTTAAGGGCAAATGGCATCATATGACTATGTCCTGTTTCAATGGATGTATCAAGCATTCGTGCAACATCTTCATCCTTTTGAATCAGACCTTGCATTTTATATTTTTTAAATAGCTCTTGATCAATCACATCTTGAGGGAGCATTTGATCTTCTGAAAGCATTGCGTTGTGAACGTGGAAGTAAAGCACTCCTGCTGGGGAAGCTTTCAGCCCAAGCCACTCTTCAGACTGGGAAAGAACCACATCTAAATACGTAAGCATTTGTAAAGCTAGTCCGTAATACACTTCTAATAAATCTAATCCACGCTCACTTGATTTATAATCAATAATTCTTAAATAAAGATGTTCATTTAATTTCGCTTGATCTACACGGTCAATCCGACCACGGAGCATCAGTTCATATCCATTAGGTAATTGCAACATAAGTGGTGATAACGTATCTTCTACATTTCCAAACCCAACTTCTACACCAACAGGGGAAAAATCCGTTGAACGAGCTTGTTCACTTAACACATACGTGGCTCGTGCAATGATTTCCTGAAGTTTCCTTTGAATATATTGATAACGATTGGAGCTATGCAATATACGATTTTGTAAAATTGGCGATAATGTTTGTACCGCCTTTTGAGCATAAGCCGTTGCTTCTTTTTTGGATAGGTCTGCGAAGTCCTTTCTCTCCGTTTGCAGCCACTGGGTAATTATTTTTAATGCTTCATGGAACAATTGCCCAATGTCTGGTGCATCTAATCTGTATCGTTTTCGCTCTTCAAGTTTTAAGTGATAATGGGCAAAATGTTGATAAGAACAACGATAATGCATTTCCAGTCGTGAAACACTTGCAGATACAGGTTTTTCAGGTGGATACAACTTCTTCATCGTACCCTCTGTCAAAGATGTAGGTTCGTTTTTGTATAAAACACTTTGCAGTACATTATAAGAAGGGCTATAACGAGCTTCATGTTCAATATACCAATTTAATACATGTAACCAAATCGGTTTTACCGCATAGCTCCGCTCATATCGAGCCAATTGCACCGTTAGTGCCGCTCTTGTTTTGATAGGTGTTGTAATGAAACGATCTGCTTCTACCAGTTCATCAGGATCCTGTAGCAGTAGTCGTTCCCCCAATTGTGGATAAAGTGATTCAAGACGTTGAATGAGCTGGGATGGAAGTTTTGTCTTCCCTTCTTGATCACTAAGCACATAACTGACCCACAAATAATCCTTTCCAGATGTAAACGCATTGTACATGTAAAACCAATCATCTAACAACTGCCTTGTACTACTTTCTGCAAGTTCCATACCTTGCACTCTGAGTAATTCTCGTTCATATTCATTTAAAATACCATCTGTCGGTGGGCGCATTGGCCATGAGCCTTCATTTACACCAAGTAAAAAACTACAAGAAATCCCTTGAATACGTGACTGATCAATAGATCCAACAATTACATGGTCCATACTTGGGGGAATATGTGAAAACTCCAATGTTTCAAAGCCCGCATCCAAAAAGGAACGGAAGTCTGTTAATCCTACTTCCTCATCTCCAGAAAGCTCTACAATTTCTTCAAGTAATTGCATAAGAGCATCCCACACTTGCTCTTGTTCTCGCCCTTTTTCTGGCATTCCTTGTTCATCATATTGTTTACTAATGAGTTCTAATTGCTCTGGAATATTTAGTGTTTCTAAAAATAAATACATCGCTGTTCCACGTTCTTGAATAGTTTTCCCCTCACGAATAGATGTATCAAAAGATTGTAGTGCTGCAACGACTTGTCGGCGATATGCATTTATTTCCTTTTGTTTCTCCAGTTCTTTTGATGTTTGAGCTGCCCCTTCAAATCCAAAAAACCGCTGAAACTTCCATTCCTCTTCAGCCATCCATTGATTTTTTGAACGTATCCCGTATTCCAACACATAGTTTTCCAGTTGGTTAATGGCGTCTTCTGTGAGGGGATATTCTTCATCAGTAGGATGGATAAAGCCTGTTTTTAGTACTCGGAACAAAGCATCTGCTCGCCAATGACTATCTACAACCTCTAAGGATGAACGAACAAATTCAATGAATGCATGATGCAACATTGATTTTTTTTCGTCCATAAAAACAGGTATGCCATAATCCTCAAATATCGATGCAATAATATTTTCGTAACTTTCAGGTTCACGTATAAATAAGGCAATGTTTTTAAATCGATAGTTTTCTTCACGAACGAGTTGCAATATTTGTTGAGCAACTCCTTCTACTTCCGCGCGAATGTGAACCGCTTCTGCAATTTGAATGGGAGCCTTTCCTTCATATGATGGATGTGGCTGAACATCAAAATATGTCTCCAAATGCTGAAAAAAAGGACGTTCCTGAAACATGTCCTCTTCCGGATAAAAGTGAATCGCTGGCTCTACTGATACACCAATCTCTCCTGCAATCATACAAATGTTTTTATATGTTTCTTTCGTCTGATAAAACAAATCTAAATCAGACTCTACATCAACATCATCAGGGTCAATGGTCAAAGCTACCGTTGTCTTTTCCACAATCTGCATCATTTCTTGTAATGCAAGCAATTCTTGAGGAGTAAATCGATGAAAGCCATCGATATAAATGTGGGCTCCTTTAAACAGTTCAGAAGTTGGGATTTTTTCAATCAACATATTTAATTGATCTTCTATATCAATATATCTTCCTGCTAACTGCTGCGAAACCTCTTCATACAAATATGTTAGATCGTCTAACTTTCCTGTTAAACCACCAACATCAATTGGAATGTGTTCTCTTTGTTCAATTTGTTGAATATATGTTTTCATGTCCTCTGGTGTTATATTATGTCGTTTAAACTCTGTCATCAACCGTTCAATTTGTTGCAAGAATCCCTGCTTATCAAGAGCTTTTCCAAACATATTCCAGTCGTTTTTTCGCTTTGAAATAATATTTCGTAGCAACATTTGTATGCCAACCGAGCTAATAAATCGCTTCGTACTTCCACCTGTTTCTTGAATGATTCGCCAAGCAAGCCTAGAGAAGCTCATTACTTGAGCCCGGATGCTGCCTTGGATATCACTAGAAAACAATTCATATTCTTGCTGAAAGGTCATTTGGTCCGGAACAATATAAAAAATCGGAGGACCATCTGGTTCTTCCGCTAATTTTTTACGAATATCTTCAATAATATAATTACTTTTGTCAGTTCCTGATCTTCCCATTATAAATTGCAGTCCCATCACTTTTCTCCTTTCATGATCTTGTCTACAATCGATCAAATGATCCCTATTGTTTTATTCTATCATTTTTTCATGATGAAGTATGCTTTCTTCTCATTTCTTTTCCATTATAAAAACACTAAACAAAAGAGCTTTTATCTGTTTAGTGTCCCGACAAGTATATGTTTGTGTAAGCATATTCGAAACTCTTTTTTTCGGTAAGATCACGTAAATGAAACTACATACAGCCACGTAGTTTCATTTACGTATATAATAAGTATGAATTTCATCATGACCAACATGAGCTATTTCCATACGACATGTAGTATGAAATGCGTATTATGAAATTCATTAAATGATGAAAGAAATTGATTCAATCGCTTATCTCTTTATGTAAATCCTTTTTATGTTCCTTCCCTGTCACTGTCCTATATATACTCAAATTATTGATTGTTTCTTAGACTCTTCCTTTTCTTTACAAATAAAAATAGTATACATTTAATAATTTTTTGCATATAATAGAACATACGTTCTTTGTTGTGGGAGGAATATATATGCGTTATTTAAATAAAGAGGAAATGAATATCGCGAATCGATTTCTTTTCTTATCGATGGCCATCATAGTTATTGAACAGGACCTACAACACATTGAAGAAGGCGCTTTCAAAATCAAAAATCCATATAGACAACTTTTACAAGAAATGAACTCACGTGCTCTTCACGAACGCAAGCAATTAAAAAAACGAATGTATCAAAAAAAGATGCAGGTTATTCATGGGGAAAGGACTCGATTTTTCTCTACATTTATATTTATCGCTCAGCAAAAACAAGAAGAAAAAAGTTATTTTAATCCTGCGATTCGGAGTCATGTCGAATCAATATTACGTGAGTTAATACAAAAGTCGAGTAGTATATCTGAGGTGTCTATAGACGATTAATTCGGTTGTCTAACTGGTAACGAAAATGTGCTGTTCTATATAGTTGATTTTGCATGGAGCCATAAGACACAGCAACAACAATACGTTCACCATTATTAAAAGTAACCTCTGTCTGTTGATACTTTGCTTCTTTGATTTCTTTTACGTGGGTATGGGCTATCCATACACAAGTATGGCTTAGCGGGGACTCAGTGGGAAAGTAATACATACCACTGTAAGGGTCAATCGCAATGGGAACTTTATGCGTAAACTTGCAGACGTCAAAAGCTCCTTCTTGTCTCCCCTTCAGGCTTGCACCAAAATACTTACAAGCCCCATCGATTACCTTGTTTGGAGGTGAGTCCACATAGTAACTTGTTTCCTTTTCTAAGACCCGTGTGTGAATTGCACCTTCCTCCGTTACATATGGCACAATTGCCATGGTTCCCGGAGTAATTTCAAATTCCGGATATTCATTCTTTTTTTCCATCCATATCATCCTTTCTAACTATCAATAATCTCAAAAGGTTGAGTCTTAAGTCCTATGTTATCAAAAAAATGCAATAAGTACACATCGGACCCCATTTCTCCCAAAATACGAACAAATACGACAATGTTCTCCTTTGTAGAATTCATTGTTGTATGCAATTAAAAAAAACCTCTCCAACACGCTATGGTACGATCATGTACCATAGCGTGTTGGAGAGGTTCCTATAGTCTATACAATCAATCATTTCATTAATAAATCAGCTGGATAAATTGTTCTTTTGTAATCTTTCCTAAGTAATGTTCAACATTGACTCCTTCTAACGCTTCTTCAATCGCTTTACGTTCATGACGAACATGTGTTAAAGCCTCTTCAAGTTCATGAATGTTTCCAAGTCCGAAGAAATCTCCAAAAATAGTACAATTTTCAATGATTCCTTTTTTAACATCCAATCGCACGTCTAATAATCCAGAATCGAATTTATGGGAGTATTTTACGTTAAATGCGGGACTCTTTCCATAATTCCAATCCCACTGCATGTACCGTTTATTTGAAATCTCACGAATGTTTTCCCAGTCCTCTTCCGTAAGCTCATATCTTGGAATATTTGTAATGTCATCTGTATCATAAATGGATTGTAAAATAAGTGTTTTAAATTCTTCAATCGTTAATTTTTCATCCAAGTATTCAGATATATTTGCAACCCTGCTGCGAATGGATTTTATCCCTTTTGATTCAATTTTTTCCTTGCTTACATTGAGAGCTTGAACAACGTTTTCAATTTCAGAATCAAGCATCAATGTTCCATGGCTAAACATTCTGCCTTTTGTGGAAAACTGAGCATTTCCTGAAATTTTTCGTCCTTCAACAAGTAAATCGTTACGACCAACTAGCTCTGCAGGTACACCTAAATCATTTAATGCTTTTACTACCGGTTCAGTAAACTTTGCAAAATCATGGAAGCTATTCCCATCGTCTTTAGTAATAAAACTAAAGTTTAAATTTCCTTCATCATGGTATACTGCTCCTCCACCAGATAAGCGTCTGACAACTTTAATTCCGTTACGATCTACATACTCTGTATTAATTTCTTCTACAGAGTTTTGGTTGCGCCCAATAATGATAGATGGTTCGTTTATGTAGAACAGTAAATATGAATCTTTTTCACCAAAATTTTCTAGCACATATTCTTCTATGGCTAAGTTAACCCGTGGATCTGTGATTCCCATGTTATCAATAAACTTCATTTTCCTGCTCCTCTCAAAATGTAATTCCTTCTTAATTTTAACGAAAAAAAGCTTTCGTTTCAAACCTTACTTCCAAATAAATCCGAGTGTGGCAAGATGAATGGTTCCACTATATTCCTTTTGTGCTTCTTTGTATAAATCATCATGACTTCCGAATTGTGGAAGGTGACTTAACAGAAGTTCTTTCACCTGTGCATTCCTCGCGACAATTCCACATTCTTTGCTTGTCATATGTCCTGCATGAGTGCCATCTTGATGGGCGTATAAATTACAATCAGCAATGAGTAAATCAGCGCCTTGAGCAAAGGAAGCAAGTTCGTCTGTATATGCTGTATCAGCTGTATAAACAATTGTTTGTCCCCCGCCTGTAATTCGCATCCCATAACAAGGAACTGGATGATTCGTCTCTAAAAATTCAATTGTGAACGGCCCTACGTGAAGAGAATCATCAGGATCATAAGCAATTCCTTTCGTTCGCTCAGAAGTTAATTGTTCAAAAGCTAATGCATCATATGTATGCCCATAAATAGGCAACACGTTTTTTCTACCTGTTACATACATATCCACAAGCCATCCATATTGTAACACTCCAATATCTGCAACATGGTCATGGTGGTAATGTGAAATGATAACAGCATCCAACTCATCCATTGGAACAAATTGCTGTACATGGGACAAAGATCCACTTCCTGCATCTATTAATAAAACAAATCCATCTTTTTCTAAAATATATGAAGCTGTTGCACCACCTGGGGCCGGAAACCCTCCCCAACAACCAATAACAGTTAATTTCATATTTTTCACCCATTTTCCTTTTTGTTATAACACAGTTTAGTGTATAATCATATTATTATAGTACAGAATGAATATTCCAACACGAAGGAGGCTTATCAACGATGATTCCAGTTCTTGAGTTTTTTGCAAATCTTCCAGAGAAAAAATGTCGTCAATGTGAAAAGGAAATACAAGAACAAGCTGACTGTTATGTGAACATTTGTTCAACCTGTGACCATCCTGCACGTTAATGCATTACATGAATGGGCCTACTCGAATGATTCATTTGCGTAGGCCTATTTCTTGTTGAACACATTTCTCTGAGGGAAAGACCCTTCTGTTTTCATTCTTTTATCAATTCCATTATACTATGATTACGTAATTGAATTCCATAATGACCTCAAAGGACTTCCTATATGGATGTTTCTATACATTCGTCTGCTGAAATTCATTACGTAATACGAACTAATAAATAGAGAGGAATGAAATTATGAGTATGTTACGTTCTGAAGTACCCGTTGAAGAAACATGGGATTTAACCGATTTATTCCCTACCACTGAAGCATGGGAAAAAGCATTACAAGAAGTACAAGAAGATGCAGATGCATTATTAAGCTATAAAGATACGTTAACAGAAAGCGCTGCCAATATGGCCGCTTGTTTAACAGACTATGAGAATGTGCAATTAAAGATGATTCGTGTATCTACCTATGCATCCCTATCAATGAGTGGTGATGGGTCTGATCCAGTCAATCAATCCAATGCGGCAAAAGTAGCAGCAGTATTTGCTGCCATTGGTGCAAAGGTATCATTCATTGAATCTGAATTACTCACATGTTCAAAAGAAACGATTGATAGCTTCCTCGCAGAAGAAGAAAAGCTACAACCTTTTAAAAAGATGCTCTCAGATCTATTAGAGAGAAAACCATTTATATTACACCCAGAAGTGGAAGAAGCGCTAGCATCTTTACAAGAAATACATAGTGCCCCTTATATGATCTATGGCAGAAGTAAATTTTCGGACATGACATTTGATTCCATTACAGATGAAGAAGGAAATACGTTGCCAATGTCATTTTCTGCGTATGAAGATCGTTATGAATTCTCACCGAATACACATATTCGTCGGAGTGCATTTGACTCATTTGTTCATACCTTAAATCAATATAAAAATACGTTTGCTGCAACGTATGCAACAGAAGTAAATAAACAAGTCGCTTTATCTAGATTACGTGGATATGAGTCAGTAACACACATGTTATTAGAACCACAACAAGTGACTGAGGAAATGTATGAAAATCAATTAAATGTTATTTTAGAAGAACTGGCACCACATATGCGTAGATACGCAAAACTGAAACAAAAACAATTAGGTGTAGATGACATGCGTTTCTGTGATTTACAAGTTTCCCTTGACCCAGAATTTCATCCTGATACAAGCTATGAAGAAGCAACAGATATTATCAAAAATGCATTATCTGTTATGGGGCCTGAATATAGCGAAATGGTGGATCGGGCATTTAAAGAACGTTGGATTGACTATGCTGAAAACAAAGGAAAATCAACAGGTGCGTTTTGTTCTAGCCCTTATGGTGTGCATCCATACATTCTAATTACGTGGACAGATACGATGCGGGGAGCTTTCACACTAGCACACGAAATTGGACATGCTGGACACTTTTACTTGGCTCAAAAGAATCAAGCCTTAGTAAACACTCGTCCTTCCACATACTTTATTGAAGCACCCTCGACAATGAATGAAATGTTATTAGCGGACTATTTATTAAAACAGCCGTATGATGACCGGATGAAGCGTTGGGTAGTTGACCAAATCCTTGGTACGTATTACCACAACTTTGTTACCCATTTGCTGGAAGCTGAATACCAAAGAAGAGTGTATCGATTAGCTGAAGATGGAGTACCTATTACAGCGAACCTTTTAAGTGAACAGAAGCAAGAAACATTAGAAAATTTCTGGGGAGACGCAGTTACTATTGATGAAGGTGCAAGCCTTACGTGGATGAGACAACCACATTATTATATGGGCCTTTATCCATACACATATTCAGCAGGATTAACGGTCTCTACTGCTGTTGCTAAGCAAATTAAAGAAGAAGGACAGCCTGCTATTGATCGCTGGCTTGATGTATTAAAATCAGGTGGAACATTGAAACCTCTTGATTTAATTAAAAAAGCTGGTGTAGACATGTCAAAACCTGACGCTATTCAAGATGCTGTTGCTTATGTAGGATCCTTAATTGATGATTTAGAAAAGAGTTTTTCGTAAGTAAATAGGATGATACATGTTGTGAAGCAGGTGAATTCATTCGCATATTATGACATGCTAATAGAAAAGGTCGTCTAATTGAGTGAATTTCATAATACGTATTTTATGCTATCTCACTACCACATGTAGTAGTGAGGTAGCTATTTTTGGTCATTATGAAATTCATTCAACGATTAAAAAAACAGACGACCTTTTTTCATATAAAACTTAAAAAGATAATTGATCTGCTTCAGATGGCGGTCCTTCTGTTTTTGTTAAATCGTCAAAAGGGACAACATAGTAAAAACCTGGGTTCCAAATGGAAACATCGTCAATCGGGAAAGAATTTCCACCCTGGACTTCCCCTATATAAACATCCCCATCATCAGTGACTTCATAGATTCGATAAATAATACGCTCATCTTCAAAAGCATCCCACTGAATTTTCCCTTTAACAATTGAAAAGCCGCCAAAGGTAAATGTAGCACGAACATTCGTCACCTGTGCTAGCTCCATCGGAGGTTCTAAATCTTGAACATTGTCAGGTTTAGTAAATGTTCCTACGAGATCCTTTTCTTTGTCAATAGCTGATAAAATTTCTTTCGTTGCAATTGTTGGTGCACGACTTCCTTCTGTTAAATAATTTTCTTCATATGTTTGGTCATATCCCATCCAAAATGCACTCACATATTCTGGTGTATACCCTACAAACCAAGCATCTTTATTCATTCCCGCTACAGATGGGTGTGGACTTGTACCCGTTTTCCCTGCTAGATCTTTTGAATAACTGCCTGCACTAGCGGTTCCATGTTTCACAGTATATGAAAGGATTTCTGTCATGTCCCAAGCAACTTGTTCAGTAAATACACTTGTTTCATCAAAGGATTGTTCCTTATACACGTGATCATCTCGGTCAAAAATCCGCGCTATAGTTACAGGCTGGATACTTCGTCCTTCATGAGCAAGGGCTCGATATCCCCCTATTAATTGTAGTGGGGATACTCCTTCATGTAATCCACCTAAAGATATAGCAAGGCCATTATCCTCTATATCCATATTCATATCTTGTAAATACGCTTTACTTTTGTCAATGCCAATATGGTTTAATAACCACACAGCAGGGACATTTTTGGATTGTACAAGAGCCTCATATAAAGAAACTGTGCCATCATACTGCCCGTTAGCATTCGCTACTGTATAACTAGGAGTTGCATCTTCTGTATCTGGCAACATGGAATAGGCGTTAAAATTATCATCCATTAATGCTGGACCATACACAGCTAAAGGTTTAAAGGTAGAAGCCGGTTGCCTTTTTACTGTTACTCGGTTTAAGTCTCCCCGTTCATAAGACCTTCCTCCAATGGCTGCAACAACATTCCCATGCTCTTGATCCATCATTACAAAGGCGCCCTCTACATCGTCATTACTCCCAGGAAAAAGTGAATCGTCTTGAAAATGGTCATAGGCAATTTCCTGCATAGCAGGATCCATATGAACGACAATTCGATATCCACCACGTTTTAATTCATTTATCGGCAAGTCATAGATGGATGCAGCCTCTTCTAAAACTAAATCAACGTAACTGTCTACCCCAGGTTTTTCTTCCTTTTCAGCAAGATTCAATCCTAATGAAGTTTCTTGTGCACGTAACCGTTCTTCTACGTCGATCATTTGTTGATCCTCCATCGACTGTAAAACAAGATTTCTACGTTCCAATGCTTTTTCCGGATGGTCAATAGGAGAATATCCATTAGGGCCCTTAACCATTCCAGCAAGCAAGGCAGCTTCAGTTAGTGTGACTTCTTGAATAGGTTTTGAGAAAAAGTATTGTGAAGCAGCTTCCACACCATATAATCCTCGTCCAAAGTAAATTTTATTTAAATACAATTCTAATATTTGATCTTTCGTCATTTTACGTTCTATATATACGGAACCCATTATTTCTTTTGACTTTCTCATCCATGTTTTGTCATTCGATAACGAAACGTTTTTGACAAGTTGTTGCGTAATCGTGCTTGCTCCTTCTTTTTTTGAAAAAGTAAGTACATCTTTTATAACAGCGCGCACAATAGAACGATGATCAATTCCGCTATGATCGTAAAAACGTTTATCTTCAATAGCTACAAATGCTTCCTGAACATGTGCGGGAATTTGTTCAATTGTTACGGGATATCTTCGTTCATTATATACTTCAGCAATCACCGTCCCGTCCTTTGTTTCAATTGTTGTAACTGCATCAAGTAATAGATCCTCATCCTTTACAACAAATTGCCCTCCAAATAAAATAATGACATAACCTATTAGTGCTAAAAATGCGAGTCCAAGCACTGGAATTGCCATCCACTTTATATAAGGTTTCCCCATCCATGCACGGAGCTTTTGCATCCATTCCTTCATCATGATGTTCTCTCCTTACTGCCATACTTCATCTGTTCTTAGTATACGCTACTTCGTACATTTGCTAAAGATATTTTTAACAACCAAAATTGTTTAACAACCATGAATCTACGCACCAGATTAGCGTATCTATTTTAAAAATGAATGAATTTATCATACGCTTTTTATGCTACATCCATTCAACATGTAGTTGCGCTAGGTCACTTGCAATGACATGTTGAATTCACATCGCTCATTTGAGTAATTTTAACCTTCCCTTTTGTAGCTTATTTGTTAAAAAGTATATATTTTGGTATTCTTCATGTACGATATATATAAACAAATAATGAGGTGATTGTTGATGAAAGCATTTATAACAACTGGAACAGAGAGTTTCTTAGAGAAACACGTAGAAAATCATCCGAATATACACTTTCATTTTATGAAAGCTGCTACAAAAACACTCGTATTTTACGAACACGAACATGAAAATGTATTTGTTTCTGGACAATCATTTGATGTTATCGTCGCTAAAGGTGATATACAACCCGAAGGATTTGTAGTGATGGAACATGTGCCTGTTGTCATTGAAAGCCAACCTTTATTTGAAAACGGATGGAAAATTGATGCGCGTACATTTCCACAAGATACTGCTAGCCAGGCGATTCGCGTACTACGACCTCATAAAGGAAACGTATATATCGTATGTATGCAATGGAATTCTGAAGAAGCTTATGAACAATGGAAGCTGTCCGATTCATACGTGCAAATTCAAGAACAAATCCATAAACCTGCATATTTTGCTAGTCGACCATTTACACATAAATATGAAATGAAAGAAGAAGATGAGCTGTAACACATATAAAAAAGTTCCGTCTCGTAATAAGAGACGGAACTTTTTTTATTCTAGCGTGTATTCTTCAAAAAACGCTTTAAACATTTCTTCTGGATGTTCCCCCGTTAAACGGGCAACTTCCTCACCATCTTTATACTGGACAAGTGTTGGTGTGCTACTAATTTCAAATTCTTGTCCAAGACTCTCTTTCTCTTCTAGTATGTTTACCTTCTTCATATCTACCCCAAGCTCTTCTGTAATCGGTACGAGCACCGGTGTAGTATTTTTACAGTGGATACATGTTGGACTATAAAAATAGACGGTCATGTCTTTTTCTTCGTCTAATTCCTTTTGTAAATCCTCACCAGTAATTACATGATCATATAACGGGTCATCTAACTGGTCAATCGTTGCTTGATGTAACTTTTTATCTCCATACGGATGTTCTGAACCTTCGATTGCTTTCTTATTTTTATAATCCATTACAAAGTAAAGAGCTCCAAATAATACAACAACAGCTCCAATAATGATAATCATTTTATTTCGCATACTATTATTTCGCATTTTTTATCTCCTCACACTTCTGAGTAAAATTACATGACTAATAATGACTAGTAAAAATCCTAGTCCGGCTAAAAATGGAATGGTAATAAAACCTAGATAATTTGTATATTGCAAATTACACGGAACATCCCCACAGCTTGCACCAGCTTCTTGGAGTGTCGGTAATTTTTGAATTAAATAATGATACGTAGAAACAACAAGTCCTATACTACTAAGTATGAGCCCTGGTAGTGCAGTTTGAATATTCCTCTGGAACATGGCTACCCCATAAATAATCACGAGTGGGTACATAAGTATACGTTGCACCCAGCATAATTCACAAGGAACGAAATGTAAGATTTCTGAGAAAAACAAACTACCTAACGTAGATACAAGTGTTACTCCCCAAAGGAACAACCACAACCATTCTTGCTTTTGTTCTGTTTTTTTCATCGGTAACCCCTCTATGTCAATGTATACATAGTATACATTTTTTCATGTAAAATAACAAAAAAAGAAGAGCAATCCATCACTCTTCTTCCTTCAATAATTTGTTTTTATGGACATAAACAGCAGCCTGTGTACGGTCATTTACTTGGAGTTTGGCCAAAATGTTACTAACATGTGTCTTTACTGTTTTTATACCTATATATAATTTATCACTAATCTCTTTATTCGTCATTCCGTCACCAATACAGAGAAGAACTTCTAATTCCCGATTCGTTAATGACTCATGTAACTGTTCTGATCCTTTTCGATATCCTGAAAAAACCTTTCCTGCAACAGTTGGTTCAATGACGTTTTCACCTTTTGCAGCCTTTTTAATAGCTCGAGAAATGTCTGAAGCTGAACTTGTTTTTAATAAGTAGCTAAATGCTCCCGCTTCCATTGCTGGAAAAATTTGTTCATCATCATAATAACTAGTCAATATAATGACTTTACATGATGGATATTTTTCCATAATTTGTTCTGTAGCTTCAATTCCTGATCCATTGTCCATCATTAAGTCCATTAAAACAACGTCTGGTTGCTTTTCAATTACGAGTGTTGCACCTTCGTTTCCGCTACTCGCTTCACCTATAACATCGATTTCCATATCTGTTTGTAAATATGCAATAATACCTTTTCGAACGACTTCATGATCATCTACAACGACAACTCGTATCACATTTTCACCCCTTTACATGTATGGAATGCGTATATCAATATATGTTCCTTCTTGTTTGATTGAGCGCACATTAAACGTTCCACCAAGCTCCTCACTTCTTTCACGCATCGTTTTCATTCCGTATGACACGTTATTTTCAAATTGTTTATCTAGATCAAAACCTATTCCGTCATCTCGAATATGGATAAACACTTCATTTCCACGTCTCACAACTTGCAATTGCACTTCTGTCGCTTGCGCATGGCGTAAAATATTTGCAAGGGCTTCTTGTACCATTCGAAAAACTTGTTCTTCTGTTGATTCTCTTAACTGTAAGTCTTTTTCAAATTCTACATAAAACTGAATGGAACATTTTGTTTTCAACTCATCAATAAGCTTTCCAATACCTTTTTCTAAAGAATCTCCTGATAAATATACAGGACGTAAATGAAGCAATAACGCTCTCATTTCTGCTTGTGCTGTATGTCCTGCTTCAATGACGTCTTGCAAATGTTCCTTTGCCACTTGTGGGCGTTCATCAATTAATTCTCTTGACGCTTCTGCCATCATTGTTAAAGCAAATAATTGCTGACTAACAGAGTCATGTAAGTCTCGTGCCAAACGCTGTCTTTCCTCAATGACTGCACTTTTATAAGCTGTTTTGGCAAAGTCTGCTTTCTCCTCCGCCATACGTTGCATCGACTTTGTTTGACTTTGAATTTTCTCTCCTAATGTATTTAACTCTTGCCCAATACGCGTTAATTCATCGTCTTCTTTAAAATGAACACGGGAATCATATTTTCCATTTATATATTGTGTAATAAGAACAGAGATGTAATCAAGGCGCTCTTTTACCGTTCCACTCGAACGAAATCCCGCATAAAATGACACGATTACACTCATAAGGGTGTACAATAAAATAAATGTAAAAATTGCACTAGACGTAAGCCATGCTGGTTCAATCAGCACATAGATTGTTAACATTACAGACAATAAAATAATGCCTGTTATAAAGACAGCGTAAATATGTGAACGAATGAATAAAAAACGAATATTACTCAATCTTTTTAACATTAATACGCCCCCTATACGCTATCTACACGAACTGAACCTGCTTTTAAATCAATATAAAGATCCAATTTTTTCGTTGCAGTTTCATAGCCTGGGGTTTCATAGAACACATATCGATTAATCCCGTCTCCGGTATTACCAACAATATCAATCTCCCCTGCTTTCACTGTCGCCTCTGCCCGAAAATCCACTGCTTCCGGTACTAAAATGCGAATATCACCAGCTAAGCTATGGATTGAAATTGGTATTTCTTCTTCAGGAATAAACGCCTTTGTAAAATCTAAATAATAGTCTCCCGCCAGTCCACTTAACTCCATAGGCTCTGCTTTCCAATTAGGTTCTTTAAATTCATGGTCACCAATAGAATAGTTTTTCCAATAATTTTTATAAGACTTTGTATTTCCTGCATAAGATATTTTATTACGTTTGCGTCTTCTAGATGGTTTCATAATGGACAAACCAATATAAACAATAAAAAGAGGCCATAATTTTAAAATGTCTTTAAACACAAATGCAATAACGTCAAAATATCCTAATAATAATAACGTTCCAAATATGATTAAAAAGGACCCAAACATCCATCCTCCATACCCTCTACGAAAATGATCCACTACTAATTGAATTCCTAAAAATACAATTATCACTGGTAATAAAAATGACCAGATGGAATAGGTGCCAAATACATTCACCTCAAAGTTTTCTAAAATTAAAACAACTCCTAGCAGTATAAATAATAATGCTGTAATTGATCGCAATCGAAAAACCATAGGAATCCCTCCTTGAATTTGTTACACTCTGTTGATCCTATTTCTATCATAAGAAAACATCTCCAAAACTAGAACAGTCTGCAGAACGGAAAATACTCAGTCTTAAGACGGAGAAAAAATTATTTTTCTTGTAGTTTTATAAACCGTTCATACAGTCCTACGAAAAACATGAAAAAGATCCATCCTATAACATAACCTACCATGATATCTGAAGCATAATGGACATTTAAAATATATCGACTCACTCCGATACATCCAATACATATAATGCCTATGACGAGGACGGCGGTCTTAATAATCGTATTAGAGAAGTACCGAAAAAGTACATACATAAGTAATCCATAAAAGACGAATGAAATCATTGCATGTCCAGAAGGAAAGCTAAATCCTTCCGCAGATAGTTCTGGAGCAAGACGTGGACGTTCTCGCTGTACGATAAATTTTATCCCTGTATTCGCCATATATGTAAATAACGTTCCTAGACTAAGTAACAACCAAGGCACCATAGATCTAAACATACGATAGAATGAAATACTTAACAAAATAGTAAAAGGAATGAGAAATATGTTAGAACCTAAAAACGTACAAAACTTAAAAAATAGATACATGCTAGAAGTGTGTGGAATCGTTTTGGCATACTCCATTGTCCATTGATCAAGTAAAGGTATGGATCCCATTAAAAGCCGAAACCAAATAACTCCAATGACACATAGTGAAACAATCCAACTTAACCGTACATACATGTTCTTATTGAAAATACACTTTCGCCCTCTCCAGTTTGTTTCTTCACATAATGTTTTTCATCATGTGCTAGCTTCATAAACGCAATAAACAGAATAATTTGTTTTGATTCGGGTGCATTATAACTAGTAATCCAATTGTTTTAAGTATAGCAGAAATGTCTACTACTTCGACACGTACAATATAATTTATTTTTAGAGGTGTTGTAGCAGTAATATTCCCTAGTAGATATCTCCATTTAAGAAAAAAGTTGGCTATAAAACATGGGAGTAAAAGAAAATTAACTATATTGTATGAATTCATGTAATCTTTGCAAATAATACCTGTCCTTAAAAAAATCATGATATACTATATATATTGAATGTAAAGGAGGATTATTTATGCAAAAACAGATTCACGAACAATTGGATGGCCATTATAATGAGATGGTTTCTATTCGTAGACATTTACATCAACATCCAGAACTTTCTTTTCAAGAAACAAAAACAGCAGCATTTATCGCTGATTATTATGAAAAACTGGGGATTCCATATGAGAAAAATGTTGGTGGGAATGGTGTAGTAGCTACACTTAAAGGAGGAAAACCTGGAAAAACAGTTGCTCTAAGAGCTGACTTTGACGCCCTTCCAATTCAAGATGAAAAAGATGTGGAATACAAATCAACCGTAGATGGAGTTATGCATGCCTGTGGACATGATGGCCATACGGCAACATTGCTTGTCCTAGCGAAAGTATTAACAGAAAACAAAGATACCATTCCAGGAACA
>DATGUV010000157.1:0-6036 GCA_035301025.1 Bacillota bacterium
CCTTGTATGTGCTAGAGAGCCATTGTTTTGTCCAACGGCAGTGCGACATGCATGAACAATCACAACTTCCCTCATTCTATCCACCTCGTTTTTCAATATGTATTATAAAGTATACCTATGTTTCAATTATTTTGAAAGCGCTCCACTCCCATGGACAGATGTTAGGCATATTACTAGTTTAGTGCGTTACAATAATCTCTCCTGTGTTCGCTTTGTCCAGCTTTGTTTTTAAAATATGTGGACGTCCCTTGCGTTTTATGAGTAGTATAGTAGTGTAAACATCGATGATATAAAATAAAGTTTCCAAAAAGTTATACAATAATGATGCTTACACAGCTACAATGGTATTTGAATGCATAGGAGGGATGTATGTGCAGCATACGATAGAAATCTCAAATCTACATAAAAAAATTGGTAAAAAAGAAATCATTAAAGGATTGACATTTTCCATCCGTAAAGGGGAAGTCTTTGGCCTCATTGGACCAAATGGTGCTGGTAAAACTACGACAATTCGTATGATTGTTGGGCTCATTGGAATTACAGAAGGTGAAGTACGCATTTTAGGACAGAGTATTGAAAATAATTTTAAAGAAGCGATTCGAGAAGTTGGGGCAATTGTTGAAAATCCTGAAATGTATCCATTTATGAGTGGGTATAAAAATTTAATTCATTTTGCCCGAATGATTCCAGGAATTACTAAGGAACGGATTGATGAAGTTGTACGGATTGTGGGACTTGAGAAACCCATTCACGAAAAGGTGAAAAAGTACTCTTTAGGGATGAGACAACGACTTGGGGTTGCCCAAGCATTGCTCCACAGCCCATCCGTCCTTATTTTAGATGAACCAACCAACGGACTGGACCCTGCAGGAATTCGTGAAATTCGCCAATACATTCGTAGACTTGCTGAGGAGGAAGGAGTTTCAGTAATCGTCTCTAGCCATATGTTATCTGAAATTCAGCTGATGTGTGACCGGATTGGTATTATTAAAAACGGGGAACTCATTGCGATTGAAGATGTAAGAGCGAATCAAGATGTCGAAGAGCAGCAAGGATTTACTATGGATGTGCAACCAATAGATCAAGCGCTAGCCATTTTGAGAACAAGAGAGGATATCTCTGTAGAGCAAACGGAGGAACTCATCCGTATTCAATGTGATCGAGAGGTTATGCCTCGTCTTGTCCAAGAATTGGTACGTCAAGATATTTCCATTTATGAAATTACACAAACAAAAGATTCTGTCGAAGATCGATTTTTCGATTTGATTGGAGAGAATATTATTGAGTAGATGTATACAACTTGTGCGTAATGAACAAATGAAGCTATACTTGCTTCGCTCGACGTGGATTATGCTTGGTATTTTACTCCTCCTTCTTATCGGGAGTGGAATTTTGATAAAAGCTCTTGAGGAGGAAGACCCTCGTATCGCTACAGACGAATGGCGAATAGCACTGGAAGAGGAAAATGCAGAATTAGAACAAGGAATGCCAGAACAAGAGAGTTTCGCGTCCTTTAATGGTTTAATTATTCAAGAAAATAACTTTTATTTAGAAAATGATATTCAACCTACGAAATATGGTGCGCTACATTTTGTGTATGAGAATTCTATTTTCATTTTACTCGTTGGGCTATTTTCTATTATTGTAGCTTCAGGAATCGTTGCAAACGAACATCGGTGGGGAACGATTAAGTTGCTACTCATTCGCCCAATCACACGGACAACCATTTTATTTTCTAAATATGTATCTGTTCTGCTATTTACATTAACCATAACGCTAGCATTGGTTATTGGGCTGTTTCTCGTCGGTTTACCCCTTTTTGGATTTGAAGGTTCCAGTCCAAAGATACTGATTACTACTTCAGACGGATCTCTAGAACTAGTATCTTTATATAAAGAAATCTTTGCAATGTTTGCATATCCATTCATAGAAATTATTATTTTAGCAACATTAGCGTTTATGATTTCAACCATCTTTAAAAATAATGCTATGGCGTTAGCAACGACTTTATTTTTCTTATTTACCGGGCAACAAATTTATTTATGGTTCGAGAAATATAGTTGGTCAAAATTTATATTATTTGCCCACACAGATTTAAGTCAATATAGTATCGCAGGTACTCCAATGGTGGATGGTGGAACATTACCCTTCTCACTTATTGTTATTGCCGTATATTATGCGCTCTTTTTATTTCTCGCTTGGATAATCTTTGCAAAAAGGGATGTTGCAGGTGATTAAATGCTTTATAACAGTAATCACTTTCGCAGTAGAAGGATTTGTGCTATAAATAAAGATACACATGTTAGTGTATAGACTCCATTTGAGGTGTTTTTTGTGAAGCGTTATTTAACTGTTGTTTTTGTAATATTAGCTATAGCAACGTTGTTTATTGGGTTACGGTTTGAAGCAAGATGGAGTGGCATTGCCTCTTGGGGAATTGCATTTATATTCTTTATTTTTGCCGCTTATTTTTCAAAGTATATTCCAAATGGCAAAAGATCATCAGACTAGCCATACAAAAAAGCTATCCTCTTCATATGAAGGGATAGCTTTTTTACATCTCTACTCTTATAATCTATTAAAAGTCGTCAGTCACAGCACCTATAGACGCACATGATACAGTATGTGCATATTTACCGAGTACTCCTTTTTTATGAAGTGGTGGTGCCACCCATTTTTCTCGGCGAGCTTCTAATTCTTCCTCATGAACATCGTCCATGGAAATCGTTTGCTCGATTGTATCAATCGTAATCGTGTCCCCTTCTTCTAACAAACCAATCGGTCCACCGACTTGTGCTTCAGGAGCAACGTGTCCAATAACTAGTCCGTGGGTTCCACCAGAGAAACGTCCGTCTGTTAATAAGGCAACTTTTTCGCCTAACCCTTTCCCAACAAGAATTCCTGAAACAGACAGCATTTCTGGCATTCCTGGACTACCTTTTGGCCCGATATAGCGAATGACAAGAACGTCTCCTTCTTTAATTTCATCATTCATAACAGCTTCAGTAGCTTCTTCTTCAGAGTTAAATACTCGAGCAGGTCCTGTATGTTTTTTCACTTTTACTCCGGAAAGTTTTGCTACTGCTCCACTTGGTGCTAGGCTTCCTTTTAGTACAACAAGCGGCCCGTCAGCACGCTTCGGCTCATCTAACGGCGTAATGATATCTTGTCCGTCAGCAAGTGATGGCGCATCTGCTAAGTTCTCAGCAACAGTTTTACCTGTTACTGTTAAGCAATCGCCATGAATGTATCCATTCTCATGAAGCAATTTAAGTACTGCTTGTACACCTCCAACTTTGTGTAAATCTTCCATAACATATCGACCACTTGGTTTTAAGTCAGCAATATGTGGTGTTTTCTTCTGGATGCGGTTGAAATCATCCATTGTCAGATCGACGTCAATGGCATGTGCCATTGCAAGTAAATGAAGAACTGCGTTTGTTGAACCACCTAATGCCATGACTACGGTAATTGCATTTTCAAATGCTTCTTTTGTCATAATATCTTTCGGATAAATTCCTTTTTCAAGTAAGTGGTAAACCGCTTCTCCAGCAGCTTCACAATCTGCTGCCTTTTCTTCTGATGTGGCAGGGTTTGAAGAACTTCCAGGTAAACTCATACCCATTGCTTCAATAGCAGAGGACATTGTATTTGCAGTATACATTCCTCCACAAGAACCTGCCCCAGGACAAGCATTACATTCAATATTACGAAGCTCGGCATCATCAATTTTTCCAGCGTTGTTTTGTCCAACACCTTCAAATACAGAAACGATATCTAACTTTTCACCATTATGGAATCCTGGTGAAATCGTTCCACCATAGACAAAAACGGACGGAACTCCTGCGTTAGCAATTGCCATCATGCATCCAGGCATGTTTTTATCACAGCCACCGATCGCTACAAGCCCGTCCAAATTTTCCGCTCCAACAACTGTTTCAATAGAATCAGCAATTAAATCCCGGCTTGGAAGCGAGTATTTCATTCCTTTTGTCCCCATAGAAATCCCGTCTGACACGGTAATTGTGTTAAAAATAAGAGGTACTCCACCAGCATCGCGTGCACCTTTTTTCGAACGCACCGCTAAATCTTTAATATGTATGTTGCACGGTGTTACCTCACTCCACGTACTTGCGATCCCAATCATTGGATTTTTAAAGTCTTCATCTGTGACACCAACAGCGCGAAGCATCGCTCTATTTGGTGCTCTTTTTGAATCTTCAAACACTTTACTGTTGATTCGTAAGTCTTTTTTCATCTTTCATCACCTTTCTTGTACATCATTATATGAGTATTTTCTAAATAGTTCAATCATTTTAGGTTAATAAAATAACTTTCGGATAATGTTTTTGGATGATTCATTGATTGATCAATATTTCCCCTATTTAAAGGGTATATTTCCGAAAAAATTTAATGAGTTTCATCAGATGTATGTTATGCTACTTTTGGTCATTATGAAATTTATTCAATTGAATGAATTTCATAATGACCAACATCAGCTATGTCAATACAACATGTAGTTTCGAAAGCTCCAACGGAACTACATGTGGAAGTGACATGGCATAAAATACGTATTATGAAATTCACTAAATTAACAAAATAAATTAAAAAACTAGAAGGAATGTTTCCTCCTAGTTTTTTTAAAAATGCAAGTATCATTTGTTATTCTTTATATTTTGCCTTACGGGCTGCCTTTTCCCGTTCACTTTGATTTAAAATTTTCTTGCGTAAACGAATGGCTTCTGGTGTGACTTCACAATATTCATCATCTGCAATATACTCAAGTGCTTCTTCTAAAGACATATCTTTTGTTTTATTGATTGTTACTGTTTGATCTTTAAATGACGTACGCATATTTGTTAAATGCTTTTCTCGTGTAATGTTTACTGTTAAATCATTTTCACGATTATGTTCTCCTACAATCATTCCTGCATATACTTCTGTACCAGGTTGGATGAAGATTTTTCCACGGTCTTCAAGGTGCATGATTCCATACATAGATGCCTTTCCTGGTTCCATTGCTACGAGAACCCCTTGACGACGTCCGCCAATTTGCCCCTGAACAACTGGTTCATATCCTTCAAATGTATGGTTTAAAATTCCATATCCTCGTGTTTGAGACATAAATTCTGTCATATACCCAAGAAGTCCTCTTGAAGGAACTTTGAAAATCATACGAACTTGCCCATTTCCTTGGTTAATCATATCGAGCATAGATCCTTTTCGTTCTCCAATCGATTCCATAATCGCACCTGTGTACTCTTCAGGAACATCTACTTGTACACGCTCTACTGGCTCACAAGGGACTCCATCGACTTCTTTTAAAATTACTTGCGGTTTGGAAAGTTGTAACTCATATCCTTCTCTACGCATGTTCTCAATTAAAATCGACAAGTGTAATTCTCCGCGTCCTGAAACGACCCAAGCATCAGGAGAAGCTGTTTGTTCAACTTTTAAACTAACGTCCGTTTCTAATTGAGTGAGTAAACGTTCTTCTATTCTTCGAGATGTTAA
Organism: Bacillota bacterium; assembly: GCA_035301025.1. Lineage (GTDB taxonomy): Bacteria > Bacillota > Bacilli > Bacillales > Amphibacillaceae > CALAMD01. The sequence goes on from DATGUV010000157.1 coordinate 5,515, forward strand.
ATACGTTCCTTCTTTTCCGGCAAATGGACTATTGTTCACTAAAAACGTCATTTGCAATGTTGGTTCATCGATTCTAAGTGTTGGAAGTGCATCTGGATGTTCTGTTGGACAAATCGTTTCACCAACATGGATGTTTGCAATTCCTGTTACAGCTACGATATCCCCTGCTTTTGCTTCCTTAATTTCCACTCGCTTTAGGCCGATAAAACCAAATAGCTTCGTAATTCTAAAGGATGTTTGGCTTCCGTCTTTACGCATAACAACGACCTGTTGTCCGACAGAAATCTTTCCACGAAAGACTCGTCCAACTCCGATACGCCCTAAATAAGAACTATAATCAAGCAAGGTAACTTGGAATTGTAAGGGATCATCCACATTGTCAACAGGTGCAGGGATATGTCCGAGAATCATATTGAAAATAGGGTCCATCGTTTTTTCTTGACCTTCAGGGGTTTCGCCAGATGTTCCATTAATCGCAGAAGCATACACGACAGGGAATTCAATTTGCTCATCACTTGCTCC
>DATGUV010000158.1:0-5019 GCA_035301025.1 Bacillota bacterium
TTTTTATTGCAGGTAAAGGACTCATTAAGAAACAAACGAATGATAAGAAGTGGGCAGATGTGAACTTTTTCTATTCACTAGCATATTTAACGATTCTGTTCTTTTACATGATTATTACTACATTTCCAATCTTTTATAATTAAAAATACTCTGTACTTCCTTAACGTAAGGAGGTGCAGAGTATTTTTTCTAATTCATACAACGTATCATTTTACGAATTCGTTTGAAAGGATAGGTTGTATTGCAGTAGCTAATCTTGGTTATAATGAAATTTCCTCACTATCATTAACATTTTTGGGAGATAAGCGAACCCTTAATGTATACGTATATGGAAGGAGAACTCCAATGATAGCACCTGTGCACAGAGCATTTACAAGAGTACCGATACCAATCGCTCCCCCAAATAAAAAAGCTACGACAACGAGTAATATATTAATAACAATACGCGCCTTCGATATACTCCAATGTAATCTTTCTACAAGAATCATCATCGAGCGATCCATTGGATTTGGAGCAATACGTGATTGTAAATATAGTGAAGTTCCAACGGCAGTGAAAACAATCCCTGCGATGAGGCATACAGTTTGAGATGGCCATGTCGTTGGTGAAATGATTGGACGTATCAAAAATAGCCATGAGTCAATACCTACTCCAGTAAAAATAGAAGTAACAAAACCCATCCACTCTGGCAGTTTCTTCTCCGCAATCGCATTTCCAATAATCATAGATGTACCAACGACTACTTCCCATGTACCGATTGTTAATCCAAAGGTACGGAATAATCCAACCAATAAAGCATCAAAAGGAGATGTACCTAATAAAGACTGGATACATAAGGCAATTCCTAAGGATAGAAAAATAATACCAGCTGTGTAAAAATGTACACCCATTCGCAAAAAGTACAATGATCGACCCTCCTTAGATTACGTAAGTTCTTTGTGAGCATTAAGGAGCATCACCGAACACTAGTATACATGACAAAGAATATTTTGTGAGGGATTTTGCTTCATCCTAATGATTTCAACATTGGTAAAGTAATCCGAATCACAATTTTGGTACCGTAGTACGTATATTTTAGCGTGCCATCAGAAGAATTTACTAGATTTGCAATGATTGTAGTTCCGATACCTTGTCCGTGTGTTTTCGTAGTCTGTCTTGAATTTGAAAATAAATAATCGATAATATGATTAGGAATCGGCTTGGTTGAGTTTGTCACCTCAAGTTTATACAATCCGCTTACGATTTGTGAATGAAGAGTGACGTATGAATGTTTTAGCCGATCATCTTTAGCAGCATCAACAGCATTTTCCAGTAAGTTACCAATGAGTTGTACTTGTTCATGAGGCGAGAGTGGAATACGGGCTAGCGGCTGGTCGGTAGATACATGAAAGGTAACGTCTTGTTCATGGGCAATCTGTTGATAATATAAAAGAAGGGATGCAATGTGTCCTTGCTCTCCAGCAATCGGTTGGTTGACCCACTGATAATCAGGAATGAGATGTTGCATGTATGCTTTTGCTTCAGTCACATTTTCTTTTTCTAGTAAATATGCTAATGCAAGCACATGTTTCATGAAATCGTGTCTTTGTGCACTAACTGTATGGTACGATTCATTAAATTGCTCTATGTTTTTTTCTAATTGTTGAATTTGAAGAGCCTGTACATATAAGTGATCCATAAATTGTTGGATGATATACAGAAGGACAATCATGCCCATCAATACTCCTATAAATAGAGTTGCAGAAGGATTAATAATGAGAATCCAGACTGCTAAAAGAACATAGGAAAAGAAACCAATTATAATTGTTGATTTTGGAAGGGGAACAGATGCATGTTGTTTCCCTTTTACATATAAGTATATACCTATACTACTTATTATAATAAGGATAGAAATTCCTACGAAAAAAGTTGGTTCTTGAATGATGAATATCGTACATAATATAGTAAGACTGAACCATTGCAAGCAATAAAATTGTGAGATTCTCATAAGATTCGTTCCTTTTATTTAAAGTAATTTCATTTGTAGTTCTTGCATGTTATCTTTCGTAATCATTGCAGTTTTATCGGTATGATGAAAATAAACAACGTAAGAATGTCTTGAATACAGACTAAAACGTTTAATATGCGTCGTTTGGATAATAAACCCACGATGAGATCTTAAGAAAACTCGATCCTTTAATGTGGCCTCTAGTTCAGTAAGGGATTGATAGGTCGTAAATTCTCCTTGAGTAGTAATAATCGTCGTTGATCGTCCAGTACGCTCAATAAATAAGATGTCTCTTTTTTGAATCATATGGACATCATTTTTAAAAGGAAGCATTAACACGTTTGAGGTTTCACGCGTCTGTGCGTGCAGGTAGCGGTGAATTGCACGGGTTAATCGTTCCTTAGAATAGGGCTTTAAAATATAATCAAGAACTTCAAGTTCAAAGGCATGTACCGCATAAACACTATGAGCAGTTACAAAAATAACTTGTATGTCTAATCCATTTGTGTAAATAAAATCAGCCAGTTCATATCCGGATAAATTAGGCATTTCTATATCAGAAATAAAAATATCGATGGAGCGGGTTTTTAAATAATGTAAAGCCTCTTCAGCACTCGTCGTTGAAAACTCAATCTGGATATCTTCCATATCTCTAAGAATCGATTCAATTTTTTCTAAATCATATGTTCGATCATCTACTAAGCCAACTTGAATCATATATATCCCACTTTTTTTGAACGATATGATGAATAGCATTATAAACATCATCATACGGTTATAGTTATGTTATTATTCTATCATGCAACAGGACCCAAAGAAAGGCTACAATGCTTGGGGAGAATTTTCGTGACATGAACTGGACTATTCATGACATATATAAAGAAAAACCCACGTATCTATCATATGCTTATCTATAGATAGGTGAATGGAGGGATGAAATTGATTTATGTGAATGATGTTACACGAACATTTACAGATAAAAAAGAAACGATAGAAGCGGTCAAATCTGTTTCATTTAGGGTGAAAAAAGGAGAAGTTGTCGGTTTACTCGGTGAAAACGGAGCGGGGAAAACAACATTACTACGCATGATTTCAACAATATTAGAACCTACCGAAGGAACTATTGAAATCAACGGGAAACCAACAGAAAAAAATATTATGGACGTGAAGCGAAGCATTGGAGTTTTATTTGGTAGTGAAACGGGACTATATGATCGATTGACAGCTCGTGAGAATTTACAATACTTTGCACGACTTTATAATATTAGTAAGCAAGAAACGAAAGCTCGCATTGATGACTTAGCAAATCGATTCGGAATGCGAGATTATTTAGACCGAAAGTTAAGCGGTTTTTCAAAAGGAATGCGGCAAAAGGTAGCCATTGCTCGGACACTTATGCATGACCCAGATGTTATTTTACTCGATGAACCAACAACTGGATTAGACATCACTTCGGCGAATCTTTTTAGAGAATTAATTCATCAACTGAGTCAAGAAGGAAAAACGATTATCTTTTCCAGTCATATTATGGAAGAAGTACAAGCTTTATGTAAGTCGATTATTATGATTCATAAAGGTGAGCTTGTCTATGAGGGAACGCTTGAAAATCTTTATGAGGAAGAGGAAACAAGTAATTTAAACTATATCTTCATGTCACGTCTCGTGAGGGGGAAAGAACATGTTTAGACACGTGTATGTAAAAGAAATGATTGATACTTTCCGTGATCGAAAAACCCTTTTCTTAAGCGTACTTATTCCGATTATTTTTAGTATTGGAATCGTATTTTTTATGGATCATATTTTACTTGCAGACACTCCAGATAAGCCTGTGGATGTTGCTATTAATCAAACAGCTGATCAAGAAGTTGTTGATTGGATTGATGAAATAGATTCCGTTCAGTTACAAAAAGTTTCGGATCCGGTACAAGTGGGAAGAGATGGAGATGTTCTCGTTGCAATTGACGTGCAAGATGATTTTATACAAATTATGGAAAAAGGAGAAAGCCCATTAGTATCGATTTATGCGGAGCCTACAAGTTCAAAAGCAGAGAATGTTGTCAATGGATTAATGACGATGTTTACAGAAAAACAAGGGGAAATTGTGGCAAGTGAATTGCAGGCAGCTGATGTAAATATTGAAGTCCTTCAACCTTTTGGAATTGATGTTCAAAACCTGTCTGGCTCAGACGATGGGGTTTCAAGTTTTGTCATTTCTATTATTGCACAAATTGTGATTGTAATTGCGGTCATGGTCGGAGGATTACCAGCATCTAGTGATCTTTTTGCAGGGGAGAAGGAACGTAAAACAATGGAAGCGTTGATTATGACACCGGTGAACCGAATTCATATTTTGTTAGGAAAATGGTTGACAATCGCGACCCTTGGAATTATGAGTGGTATATTTTCTGTCATTACCCTTGTCGTATTTGTCCAATTGTTTACGACCAATATGAAAGAAGCACTTGATCTATCCAATAATGTATTTTACTTTACATCGAGTTTAATCGTAGGAATCATCTTTTTTGCATTGCTTATTTCTGCTTTAGAAATGGTTATTAGTTTATTTGCGAATACGATGAAAGAAGCACAAAATTATGTGTCACCATTAATGTTCCTTGCGATGATTCCATATTTTATATTAATTGATGTTTCACCAAATGAATTCACACATACGCATTTTCTCATCCCATTTTTAAATATTTATGCACTCATTAAACAACTGGTTTATGGCATATATGATATAACAAGCATATTACTAGTCGTCGGAAGTTCCGTTGTATTTATTTTAATAACTCTTGGGATTGGCATGTTTATGTTCTCTAAAAGTAAATGGATTCTTGGAAAAAGCTCTTAGGAGTAATGTGTAGTGACGAATTATCTGCTTCAAAGTAAATATGTAAATGTTAGAAGGTAAAGATGATCACAACAGGTCCATCGTGCCCGAAATGATGAAAAGTCCCGCGTCCCGGTCGTGTTGGAGCTTCCATCGTGCCCGAAATGATGAAAAGTCCCGCGTCTCGGTCATGTTGGAG
>DATGUV010000159.1:0-11777 GCA_035301025.1 Bacillota bacterium
ATCTTCTGTTTTCTCTGCCTCATTCATAAATGTAAGCAATCTTTCTTCAACGACCTGTTTAGATTTTAATCGTGATTTCAAATCAACATATTTTTCAGTCACATCTTCGCCACTGACATTACGTGAAAGTATTTTAACTGCGACTTCTTCGGTATCTGTTAAAAATTTTTCGAAATGTTCTTCGGGAATTCTAACGATCATCTGACCGTTCCTATGTTCATCATCTGTACGATATACGCTTGACTCTACAACATAGCCAGCATATTCATTCACTTTATCTTCAATTTTAATTTGTGTTTTACTGAAGTCTTTCACCTGTATTTGTAATTGCGCTGTGTGAATGATCATTCGATTTGTATCTATGTCACCAGACTCATCTTCTATAGATCCGCTTTCCTCTTTCTCAACAGCCGAATCATTGCTAGTTTCTTCAACATCATTTTCTGCAAAAGCTTCACTCTCAGTCTCCATATCTGGTGATGATTTGTTGGATGATACTGACGTATTATCTTTAGAACTTTGATCTGAATGATTTGAACTACATGCACTGATTAGAACGAATAGAAACAGAAATGTTAATAAAAGAGTCATCTTTCTTTTCATTTTCCAAGCCTCCTTTAGTGAGTGTATTATATAAGACGTCATGTTATTTTAAAGGTTACACAATTCAAAATTTCATCATTAGAATAGTTACTTTTCAGGTTTGATAAGAATAGGTATACTAGCAAAATTGGAAATGTGGGTAGATTAATAGAGCCAAAATTATATAGCCTGAAACACGACTAGCAAGTACTTGGCCAGGCTTAAAAACAATAAAAGGCAACTTCATTAGATCCTCATGACAAAAAACACCTTTAGCTTGCAATATATGTAAATAAATTATGCCATTGATTTACAGCCAATATGAGGTGGAAAGGGTGAATTGTCGCTTACAATATAGATGTAATCAAAAGAACATAGGATTTCATTAGGAAAAATGAGGGAGTCTGTAAAAGAGACCTGTTACAATTATATATATCTTAATGAATTTCATAATATGTAGTTATCTCCATAGCAATACAACATGTAGTTTTGTTAGTGTGCTCTTAACTACATGTCGTATTAATGTAGTTGTCTTTGGTAATTATGAAAATTAATGCTTTTATAAAAAAATTGGATTTCGAAGAGGAGCCAACAAAAAAGCAATCAAATGGAGTCGTGTCTTTAGCCGATAGGTACGTAAGAGATGAAATAGGGTCTAAAATATATGATAAAGAAAAAATAATAGATATTTATAGAGAAGTTATTAGTAAATGTGTACTTAGTTTATTCATTATACAAATATAACACATATCACCTGAAGAACATTGATATACAAACGTTTCTAGATCTAGAATAAATCTAGGCACTTGTATTTCAAATGACGCATATAATGAAAAACGCTTATCATTGTAATCAATGATAAGCGTTTTATGTAAATTGAGTTGATATATCCATCCAACCAAACAAAACAACTATCCATTAAAAGTAGCTAGTTTATTGAATGTCATCATACGTATTGTATGCTACGTCAATGCAACATGTAGTTCCGCTGGGGTGCTTGAAACTACATGTTGGATTGAAATAGCTAGTTCTAGTAATTATGACACACACTTAGCTGACTAAGAAAAGTTTTATGTACAGAGGATTATATCAATGGAAATGGATCACCTTTATACACGGTTATTGTAGAAGGTGTGTCCATTCCACGATCAAGATCTAAGTCCTTAATAACTTTCTGTCCATAAATCCATGTAGCTATGATTGCAACGACGGTAATGACGATAATTGTAATGATAACCTTTTTTCCACTCATCTGTGCTTCCTCCTTGATCCTATAATATCAGTCTATTGTAATAAAATGCGGTCAAATGCATATGGTGCTAAATCAATATCTAATTCTTCACCGGTGATTTGTTTGGCTAATTGTTTTCCAATGAAAGGCCCCATCGTTAAACCTGAAGCACCTAATCCGTTTACTCCATAAAGGCCTGTAATCTGCTTGATTTGTCCAAATACTGGGAGAGAGTTACCGCAAAACGGGCGCAATCCTACACGTGCTTCTAGAACGGTGCTTGTCGAAAGTCCTGGTGCGATTGTCAGTGCTTTTGATAACACTTCATTCATTCCACCAGCTGTTACGCGTGTATCAAAACCAGCATCTGTTTCATGTGTTGCTCCAATAATCATACGATGGTCCTCACTTGGTAACATATATTGATTATTTGGTGGCATAATAACAGGTAAGTTACTAGTGTCTATGGTAGGCAACTGTAAATGAATGAGTTGAGCCTTTTGTGGACGAACATCGAACGTTATATCATACGGGTTAAATACATCATCCATCCAAGCTCCTGTTGCGACTACAACGGCGTCTGTAAATAATGTTTGATCCTTTAGTTGCACACCCTGGATACAGTCCTTTTCAATGAGTAGACGAGCATCTCCTTGAATGTTACGAGCTCCTAATGTGGAGGCGGCTTCTAATAGTGTTTGCTGTAGAGCTCTCCCATCTACACGTGCTCCACCTTCAATCAATAATCCTTGAAAAGTATTTTTTTGCACAAAGGGTAACACTTCTTCGACATCAGTAGATGATAGGGAAGTAAGCTTTCCAATTTCTGGGGCATCCACTCGTCTCTTTTTCACTCGTTCAATAGCAGCTTCTAATCGCTCTTGCTTATCAAATAAATGAATGGAGCCGACTTTCTTGTAGGCTGAGGGTTGTACACGAAATTCTGCTAGTTCCTGCATGAATGCAGGATATGCTTTTGCACCAAGACGAACAAGTTCATACCAATCTTTATTTCTTCGTTGGGCAGCCCATGGGGAGATAATTCCCGCGGAAGCTTGTGTTGCTTGTCCTATTTCATTCCGGTCAATGATAGTAACATCTACGCCTTTTTTAGCTAATTCATAGGCTACAGATGCTCCTGCAATTCCTGAACCGATTACGATGGCATTTTTCATAAACGTACATCCTCTAGTTCGTATATTTGTAAGTATGTCCTCTCTTTACTATAAGTAGAAAATGAATAAATGTAAAATTAGAAGTATGTGAAATGACAGTATCATTAAGATTTCTTCGCATGAAGTCTTATATAAATTTCGTGTTCAAATGAATTTCCTTTTTCGTTTTCTTGATTATATGGTAATCTATCTAGTAGAGAAAAAAGATTTGATTCAAAAGAAGGAGAATGTGACAATATGACGACATATATTTTTGGGCATAAAAATCCAGATACAGACTCAATTTGTTCTGCGTTAGCGTTTGCTCATTATAAATCAGAGCTTGGTGAGAATGTTGAAGCAAAACGTTTAGGGGAATTGAATAAAGAAACAACTTTTGCTTTAAACCATTTTCATGTGGATGCACCTGATTTTCAAAATCAAGTAGAAGATGGTGCACAAGTGATGTTAGTGGATCATAATGAATTTCAGCAAAGTGTAGAAAATATCGAACATGCCCAAATTCTAGAAGTGATTGATCATCATCGGATTGCAAACTTTGAGACAAGTGATCCATTATATATGCGAGTGGAGCCAGTAGGGTGTACTGCTACGATTATTAAGGACATGTTTGAAGAAAAAGGACTTTCAATTCCGAAAGATATCGCAGGATTACTCGTTTCAGCAATCATTTCTGACTCATTACTCTTTAAATCGCCAACATGTACGGATCGTGACGTAGCGGCAGCAAAAGAGTTGGCTGAAATTGCAGAAATTGATTTGGATATATATGGACTAGATATGTTAAAAGCTGGTGCAGATGTAAGTGATCAACCTATTTCAGCATGGATTTCTTCAGATGCAAAAGAATTTATGATGCATGAAGCAAAAGTGGAAATTGCTCAACTGAATACAGTAGATCCTACTACTATTTATCAAGATAGTGAAGGAATTAAAGAGGAAATCCAAAAGGTGATTGAGGAAAAAGGATTAGCTTTATTCCTATTTGTAGTCACAGATATTTTGAAAAACGATTCTGAGGTACTTGCTATTGGTCCAGCGAAAAAACATGTTGAAGATGCTTTTGATGTTTCTTTAACGAACGAGGATCGTGCTATTTTAGAAGGTGTTGTTTCGCGTAAAAAACAAGTGGTACCTGCATTGACGAAATCATTTGAATCATAATAAACTAAAAAAGGACTTTTCTATATTAGAAAAAGTCCTTTTTTAGTGTGCAAATGGTTATCTACATCTACATTATTCTTTTTCAACATTAATCGCTTGTGGTCCACGATCGCTTTGCTCAATTTCAAATGTAACGGGATGGCCCTCTTCTAGTGTTTTAAAACCATCTCCTTGAATAGCTGAAAAATGTACAAAGACATCATCTCCGTCTTCCATTTCAATGAATCCGAAACCTTTTTCAGCGTTAAACCATTTAACTGTACCTTTATTCATGAACATATTCCTCCAACATATATTTGGTTCGATTGTGCTAACAGAACCGAGTATTCTCAAACATACTTAGTATGACCTTATGAGAGATATAATATTCATGGTTGGTGTATGTTTTTAATTTCAGTTATTAAAAGAAGAATTACACACGTAATTTTGTTAACGAAAGTACTGTGCAATCGTTTTTTTAGAGGTAGTCTTGTTTTTCTACATGAATGAATTTCATAATACGTATCTTATGCTGCTACACTACCATATGTAGTTCGGTTAAATCGCTTGAAACTACTTGTGCTAGTAAGGTAGCTATTTTTGGTCATTATGGGATGCATTCAAATGAAAGTGTTTAGTAGATAATGTAAACTCCTCAAGTGCTTCATGATCAATGTCATAGCCAATGCCGCTTCCTGTAGGCACGTGAATGACTCCCTCATCCATAGTTACCTCTGGAGTGACAATATCTTTATGCCAGTATCGACTGGATCCGGAAGTATCCCCTGGCATTGTAAAGGACGAAAGAGTTGTAAGGGCAATATTATGAGCCCTGCCAATTCCAGACTCAAGCATGCCCCCACACCATACATCAATTCCATGTGCAGCACAGTAATCATGAATCTTTCTTGATTCTGTTAGCCCACCTACACGTCCAATTTTTATGTTAATGATTTTACAACTGTTTAATTGTATAGCCATTTGAGCATCTTTTAAAGAATGGATACTCTCATCTAAGCAAATTGGTGTTTGTAATTCTTTCTGTAGTTGGGCATGATCCATAATATCATCTTGTCCAAGTGGTTGCTCAATCATCATTAAATTAAATTGATCAAGTTGTTTTAAAACTTCTATATCATCAAGTGTATAAGCCGAGTTGGCGTCAACCATTATTGGTGTTGTTGGAAATTTTTCTCGAACGTTATGGAGTACGTTAATATCTTTTCCAGGTTTGATTTTTAATTTAATACGTTTATACCCTTCCTGAACATACGTTTCGATGATTTGAAGTAAGTCATCAATATTCTCTTCAATTCCTATGCTGACACCTACGTCTATAGTAGATTTCTCTCCGCCTAAAGCTTCGGCTAGGGATTGATTGTTTCGTTTTGCATATACATCCCAAATAGCTCCTTCAAGGGCAGCTTTTGCCATATTGTTCCTCCGAATAGGCGAGAGGATTTTGGTAATTTCATCTGGATGAGATATGTTTTGTCCCTTAAGTAAATCAATTAAAAAGTTGTTTAACATATAAAAAATTGTGTCAGTAGTTTCTTCTGTATACCACGGTTTTGTGAAAGCAACCGTTTCCCCGTAACCAATATTTCCTTGGTCGTCTGTTACTTCAATGATGTAAAAATCTTTTTCCTGCATCGATCCAAAACTTGTCTCAAAAGGATGTTTCAAGTTCATGCGTACTTTCCGCAAAACTACGTGATGAATATACATTGGTTGTCATTCCTCCTAGATGTATTTGGTGCATTCATTTCGTATAACTATCCTACCATATGTCTCTTTTAAAAAGGGCTATTATGAATAAACATCGGGTAGATCAATGTGTCTATATACGCGACAAGCGGATGGTTGATCATTTCCACAAATTACGCAGGATGTAGGATTTATTTGTGTTAAAGCGTAATTGATAGCATCTGTCGTATAAGTAAAGAAGTGTTCTTCACCAATGACTTCAGATAATCCACTCATGTTCAGCATTTTACGAGATTCTTCACCAATCTCGGATATTAGGACAATGCCACCTTTATTTTTATAATCAAGAATGAGAGCGGCTAAATTCGCTTCTCCTGTAACGTCGATTAGTGATACGTGACGCATTTTTAAAATGAGAACTTTTGGTCGTTTGTCCATAGATTTTGACAATATTTCCTCAAATTGGTCAGCAACTCCAAAGAATAAAGGACCATGTATCGTAAAGCTAGCGATTTCTGGACATAATTTACGTTTTTCACCAGGCTTTACTTCACCAGAAGCGTCAAATTCTGGAACGATACTTTTTACTCGTAATGCTTCACTCATTCGTTTAATAAATGACAACATCGCTAATAACAAGCCAATAGGAACAGCAATTGTTAAATTGACGAACACTGTTAATAGGAAAGTGGTGACTAACACGAATGAATCGCCAGAACGCATGTTTAAAATCAGTCCAAATGTTTTATATTCACTCATGTTAATAGCAACAAACATTAATATAGGGGCCATACTTGCTAACGGTACATGTGAAGCTAAAGGTGCAAATAATGCAATGGTTAACACGACAAATATACTTTGGAAAATAGAAGAATATGGACTTACAGCTCCTGCTCGGATATTTGTTGCTGTTCGTGCAATAGCACCTGTAGCTGGAATTCCGCCGAAGAGTGGTGTGACCATATTGGCAACACCTTGGCCAAATAATTCTTTGTTTGAGTGGTGTCTTGTTCCGGTCATACCGTCAGATACAACGGCAGATAATAAGGATTCAATCCCACCAAGCATAGCAATGACAAATGCTGGCTGTAGCAAATACAATATTCTTTCAAATGTCATATGAGGAATTTGGATGGTTGGAAACCCTTGAGGAATGCCACCAAATTCTGATCCAATTGTAGCGACTTTTCCAGGGAAAAAGACAATCCCAATAATCGTTGGAATAATTAATGCTACGAGTAAAGCAGGTATGCGAGGAAATCGTTTAGGAACATACCAAACAATACACATACCGATGATTCCAATGAGTATACTGTACAGATTTACTGTACCGATTTGTTGCACGATTTGAAGCATGTTTTGATGAAAATATTCTTTCTTTTCAATGCCTTGAAGGCCGAGGAAATTTTCAATTTGCCCTGAGAAAATAATGACGGCAATTCCTGCGGTGAAACCAATCGTTACGGAACGAGGAATAAATTTGATGAGATTTCCTATTTTTAAGAAACTCATAATAATAAGCATGATTCCTGCTAAAAACCCAGCAATTAATAAATCTTCATACCCATACTGAAGAACAATGGCTAAAAGAATTGGAATAAATGCCCCCGTTGGCCCAGCGACTTGGAATCGGGAGCCTCCAAGTAATGCAACTATTAGTCCCGCAATAACCGTTGTGTACAAACCATATTCAGGCTTTACTCCAGAGGCAATAGCAAACGCCATCCCGAGAGGAATTGCCACAACACCAACGGTTAATCCAGCAATCATGTCTTTTCGAATATCACTTTTTAAAATGTTCGTAAACCTTCCATCACGAAACAATTTCGTCCGTCACTCCTTTAAAAATAAACACGTTAAAATGCAGTATCCTTTGGTTGAACGATATTGCGTAAGAAAACTGCATAAACATGTGCATTTTTTTATAAAAATTCCTTTGTATATAGTATAGCATAGGATTGTTGTTCTATTTGAAAGTTTGCTTGTAAGAAAGAGTTATAGTTCATTGACAATCATTCTGTTGCGATTTATGATACGATTAGGAACGATTGAATTGAGGTGGAAAAATGTTTTTACTAAAAGTGGGATTAATTGTTTTATTTATAGGTACGATTATATATCGCATGTTACCGGCGCGTGGAGTGCCTCAAATTACTCCTAAGGAATTAGAGAAAAAGTTAGAGGAGAATAATAGCCAGTTGTTGGATGTGCGTTCCTCGAGAGAATTTAAAGCTTATCACATTAAAGGATTTACAAACATTCCTGTAAGGGCTTTACGAAAAAATTTGGATAAACTGGATAAAGACAAAGAACTAATTGTTATTTGTCATACAGGAGTACGTAGTTCAGATGCATGTAAACGTCTTAAACGTTATGGATATACAAATTTAGTGAATGTAAAAGGCGGGTTAAGTAAGTGGGTGTAACCCTATTATAAAAGTTACTACAAAAAAGAATCGTTAGGAGGTTCAACTATGTGGAAAGATTTTAAAGAATTTGCTTTTCAAGGAAATGTACTTGATTTGGCGGTCGCTGTCGTGATTGGTGCAGCTTTTGGACAAATCGTTACCTCTCTTGTTGAAAATGTAATTATGCCTTTAATTGGTGGATTATTTGGAGGAATTCATTTTGAAGGAATTGTATACAAGATTGGGGATGCAACCGTAGAAATCGGTGTGTTCATTCAATCTGTATTTGATTTCTTCATTATTTCTGCTTCCATCTTCTTGTTTGTACGTTTATTAATGAAATTTAAACGTAAGCAGGATGAGGAAGAGGAGGAAGAAGTAGATCCTCAGGAAGCATTATTAACTGAAATTCGTGATTTATTAGCAGAACAAAATAAGAAAAACTAATAACGAGTCTCTATCTGATGTAGCGTACACCATGTAACAGAAAGATAGGGACTTTTTTTGTTAGAAAAAATGGTATAGTAGGATGATAATATGTTGAGGGTGATTGTATGAGAGGCATATATGGGCTACTTTTATTATTAGCAGGCTTATTATTGATTGCCACGTTGACAGATTTCTTTTTCTTAGAAATTGGTGTGTTAATCCTAATGGCTTCGCTTGTCATATGGACACAATATAGTCGATTAAAGCATGTACAGATTTCTAAAATGATTATGATTGGAATTTTTGTAGTAAGTATGGTGCTTGTCACAGCGAGTCTGTTTTATTATGTATATCGCCCATTACTTGCTTCCATTACCTTTCAATGGTTGAAGGTAATCACCTCCTGGGTTCTTATGATTCTTACGCTAGTTGGTGTGAGCCTAATCATCCATGCAGGTATAAAGAAATTAACAGAGGATAATTAAATCAACTTTATCCATCCTACAATGAACGATATATAAATAAAAATGTTTTAAACAACGTAGTCAACATTCATACATATCACAGACAAACACGAGTAGCTTGGACAAATGGAAGGGGCATTTGCTGATGCTACTTTTTTGTTTGGATATCCGCCTTCAGACGTAGATAAATTCATTCTTGTGGACGTCGTACGGATGTTTGAAAACGTTTAAAGTATAGATAGATTAAAAAAGGAGCTGAACGAGATGGATGCAATTATAGAAGTGAACAACATTGTAAAAACATATAAGAAGCGCAAAAGCAATGAACACATTCAAGCAGTTAACGACGTATCTTTTCAAGTAAAGCGTGGGGAGATCCTTGGATTATTAGGTCCAAATGGAGCAGGAAAAACGACAACGATTAAAATGATTTGTGGATTACTCATTCCAAACGAAGGATCCATTACAATCAATGGTTTGGATACTGTGACAAATCGTCTGGATACGTTACATCATATTAGCGCAGTACTTGAAGGGAACCGGAATTTGTATTGGCGATTAACCGTTCGAGAAAATTTAGAGTATTTTGCAGGGAATCGTGGCCAATCGAAAAAAGAAGTGAAAGATGATATTGATCAGTTATTAAAAGAATTTCGGTTAGAAGAAAAAGAGCATGAGCTTGTGAACCGGCTTTCGAGGGGGATGCAGCAGAAGTTAGCAATTGCGGTGGCGATGCTGGCAAACAGTGAAGTAATATTGTTGGATGAACCAACCTTAGGTCTTGATATTGAAACGGGATATGAGGTCCGGGAGTTATTAACAAATATCGCTAAAAAATATCAACGGACGATTATTATTAGCACACATGATATGGATGTTGTCCAATCTTTATGTGAGAGAGTCATTATTATTAATCAGGGAAGTGTTGTGACAGACGACAAAGTGAAGCATTTGATGAAACTATTTGAATTAAAATCCTATACACTTACGCTCGGATCAGAATTACATGAGTCTCAACTGGAGGCAATTCAAGTAGCATTTCCATCCTACAATTATACAGCAGATCCGTATGAATCTTTACTTGAAGTCGATTTAGAAAGAAGCGAACATATTTATGATTTGTTTGCTATTTTACAGGAAAAACAAACGATTGTAGAAGGAATTGATCGAGGTACGATTGATTTTGAACAAGTATTTATGCATATTGTAAAGGGGGAACAAGTACATGAGTTGGGTATCACTTCTTAAGGCAAACACGAAAAAAGAGTTTATAGAACTAAAGCGTTATTTACCAAATACCATTGCTATGTTGTTTACATTTTATATTTTATTTCTTGGAATGTTCGCGGGTATTCAGTTTATTGGAGATCCTGGGAGCCAAGATACAAATACCCAATACGTAATTGTGAATTACTTATTTTGGTTTTTATCTATGACAGTGATGAACAGTATTGGATATGAAGTCATTAATGAAGCGATGCGAGGAACTTTGGAGCAATTATCCATGTCACCGTTAGGTATGTGGCGAATTATGTTAACGAGATTAATTGCAACAACAATTATTCATTTTGTTTTAATTGTAGGTCTTTTATATGCATCTATGTTTACGGCAGGTCAATGGTTAAATCTAGATTTGTTAACGATTGCACCAATTCTAATCATTACCTTAATAAGTATGTTTGGTGTAGGTTTTATGATTGCTGGAATTTCTATGTTGCTTAAACAAGTGCAAGCTTTCTTACAAATTTTACAGTTTTTACTTGTTGGTTTAACCTTTGTACCTTTATCAGTAGCTCCTTTTCTAGCATTCTTTCCTTTTGTAAAAGGAGTGGATCTTGTGCGAGAAGTTATGATTCATGGAGCTGGACTCACAGATATCGCAGCAGGAGATTATTTCATTTTAATCGCTAACGCTGTTGTATATTTCCCACTAGGGTTAGCAATATTTATATATTGTGAGAGAGTTGCCATGCGAAAAGGATTATTAGCCCACTATTAATCGTTCATGAAAACGTTTATAATAAAAGATAGATTGACAAACTTGAAACACTACATCTATGCTCGGTGCACGAAGAAATGCATCTGTCATAGATGTAGTTGTTTTGTTGCTTATGAGAATCGATTGAACGTCAATCATCTATCGTTTCGTAAAGGGTTGAAAACATTCATGAAAATTATTACGGTAACAGGATATAAGCCAATGGAAATGGGAATCTTTTCTGAAAAAGATGAAAGAATTGCTTTTATTAAAAAAGCGATTGAAAAGAAGTTAATTGCTAAAATTGATGAAGGATTAGAATGGATCATAGTCTCTGGACAGATGGGGGTAGAGATGTGGACGGCGCAAGTAGCTCTAGATTTAAAAGATACATATGACATTCAAATTGGTATTGTTCCACCATTTGAAAACCAAGAAAAAAGATGGCCTGAAGAACTGCAAATGTATTATCAAGAACTAACATTAACGGTAGACTTTTTTGAGCATATTTATCAAGGGGATTATAAAGGTCCTTTCCAGTTTCGAGCGAAAGATGCTTGGTATTTGGAGAAGACGGATGGATGTGTCATTTTAATGGATGAGGAACATGTAGGGAGTGTGAAATATTTCTACAATCAAGCAGTGAAGCAGGACGACTAT
>DATGUV010000160.1:0-16470 GCA_035301025.1 Bacillota bacterium
TAATTATGAAATTCACTTACATGAAAAATCCCTCCGTTAAGGACTGTTCTCGGGTCCATAATCGTGAGGGATGGGTTTAGATCGAGGAGTGAACCTCTATACTCATAGGATTTATTTTTCTAAAACATTTTCTAGATTCATGTAGCATTAATAGGTTAATCTTCTTTGTACATTTCCTTTATTTCTTGTTGCAATTTCTGGTCACTTACATAATCTGTATAAGACATATGTTTATCAACAATGCCTGAAGGTGTAATTTCAATTAATCGGTTTGCAATACTATTAATAAACTGATGGTCATGAGATGTAAAAAGCATAGACCCTTTAAACTTGATCAATCCATTGTTCAGTGCTGTGATAGACTCAAGATCTAAATGGTTCGTTGGTTCATCTAATACAAGAATGTTCGCACTGCTTAGCATCATTTTTGACAACATACAACGTACCTTTTCGCCTCCAGAAAGGACATTCGCTTTTTTAAGAGCTTCTTCACCGGAAAAAAGCATTCTACCTAAAAATCCACGCAAAAATGTTTCCGTTTCATCTTCTGGTGCATATTGACGCAACCAGTCTACTAATGTCATTTCATTGTTATCAAAGAAGTGTGAATTGTCCTTTGGAAAATAGGATTGGGAAGTAGTGACACCCCATGAGAACGTTCCTTCATCCGGTTCTAATTCCCCCATTAAAATTTGGAAAAGAGTTGTTTTAGCAATGTCATTCGGACCTACAAATGCAATTTTGTCATCTTTATTCATCGTAAAATGAACATTATTAAGAATCTTTTTCCCGTCAATGGTCTTGCTAATTCCTTTTACCTGTAAAACATCATTTCCAATCTCACGCTCAGGAGTAAACGCTACGTACGGATAACGACGAGAAGATGGCTGGATATCATCTAATGTAATATTGTCGAGTAACTTCTGTCTAGACGTTGCTTGTTTCGAACGAGCGGCATTAGCGCTAAATCGAGCGATGAATGCTTGAAGTTCTTTGATTTTTTCTTCTTTTTTCTTATTTTCATCTGCGGCCATTTTTGCAGCTAATTGACTGGATTCATACCAAAAGTCATAGTTTCCTACGTAGATTTGGATTTTACCGAAATCAACATCCGCAATTTGGGTACATACTTTATTTAAAAAGTGACGATCGTGGGAAACGACAATAACTGTATTTTCAAAGTTCAGGAGAAACTCCTCCAACCACTGAATAGCTTGAATATCCAGTCCGTTTGTCGGCTCATCTAGTAATAGAATATCTGGATTTCCAAATAATGCTTGTGCAAGAAGAACTTTCACTTTTTGACTACCATCTAATTGGTTCATCATGAATGAGTGGTACTTTTCAGGAATGCCAAGACCGGTTAATAAAATCGCTGCATCAGATTCTGCTTCCCATCCATTTAATTCAGCAAATTCACCTTCAAGTTCAGCTGCACGCATTCCATCTTCTTCGGAGAAATCTGACTTTAAATAAATTTCGTCCTTTTCTTTTTTCACTTTATATAACTGTTCATGACCCATTAAGACGGTATCCAGTACATTGTGCCCTTCATAAGCAAAATGATCCTGTTTAAGAACGGCTAATCGTTTTCCTGAAGCAATGGAAACATTCCCTTCTTGAGGTTCAATTTCCCTTGATAAAACCTTTAAAAATGTAGACTTACCAGCACCATTCGCTCCAATTAAGCCGTAGCAATGACCTGGGTTAAATTGTAGATTCACATCTTCAAATAATTTCTTATCACCATATCGTAAACTAACATTACTTACTGTAATCATAGAAGTTAGACCTCCAATTTTCCTTTTCTTAACGAATATATTCATACAAATGCGCACCTACCATTTCTAGGTGGCGCTAAATATCACTCTATGAAATAGACTAATCTTATTAAGACTAAGGGATTTCCTTCGTTCCGTCAATGTAAAATCAATGAAATAAGAGAAAAACATCGATTTGCACAACTTTTTATTCTTCTACCCAAAAAGAACTTGTATATTTCAGTTTGATTCTGTAAAATCTGTTTATACGAGAGAAAAACAAGTCATCAAAGAATGGAACAATAAAATAAGAATAAACTTTATAGAATCTTATTTTTCATATGAGATAATGAATTTCATCATACGCATTTTATGCTTTTTCACTACACCATATCGTTCCATTACGACGTTGGAAACTACATGTTGTATTGAAATAGATCATTTTTGTAATTATGAGATTCACTCAAGAATATATAGATAGATAACATTATAAAGGTCTATTATTGGGGGGAAATGATGTGGGGAAGAGAACGTTATACTTTCTCTTTACAGATACAGGAACAAATTTATCGCGCTTAATTAACTTTTTCACGCGAGAATCACTCAATCACGTTTCGATAGCGTTTGATAAAGAACTGTCACAAGTGTATAGCTTCGGTCGAAAACGTCCTCGAAACCCTTTTATTGGTGGCTTTGTCAATGAAAAGATTCGTGGAGAATTTCTCCGGGACTCCAGTTGTGCAGTGTACACGTTAACTGTAACAGAGGAACACTATGAAATGATTAAGAAGAACATCCAAAAGTTTGAAGAAAGAAGAGAGGATTATCGATATAATTTCCTCGGCCTTATAGGGATTTTATTTCATATTGAAATTGATCGTAAAAATGCATATTTTTGCTCACAATTTATTGCAACGATTATGGAAGATACGAAAGTTTTTGAATTAGCAAAACCATACTGCTTTGTAACTCCAGCAGATATTCGTAATCAGCAAGGGATGGAATTAATTTATGAAGGAGTATTACGCGCATATAATCCTTCAAATCTACCTATGATTAAGGAATCTACAATCGAATCTAAATCCTTAGAACAGCAATCTTTTATTTTTTCTATTTCGCAAAAGGTTAAACAATTTGTGATTCGATAATGCATCTTGTCTATACATGTTTTCATTCAAAAAACAGCTATGTCTCTAAAACTAGTGGCATAGCTGTTCTTTATTCTATGTTATTAATCCAATGAGCTATCATTTACGTTTTTCCACACCTTCTAATCCAAGTGTTTTATATGGGATAAAGATTTTAATAGCAATATTATTCGCCTCTAAATCGAGATGTTCCACACTAACCCGAAAGTTACTTTTAATATCCATGTCAGATATAGCTACATATATTTCCTCTTCAGCTGGGTTTACGGTAACCCAATCGGGCATCGTTAAATATTTTTTTATATACTCCATGATTTTTTTGTTGGGAAGTTCAAGCAATCCTACAGAAATGGATCGCTGTTTTAACACAATGTCCCCATTATCCTGTACAAGGGGCTCCAAATGAATGGAAAGGGGAACGGTCGTTGTAAAGATTGGTAGTTCGCCTTGTAAATGTACATCTTCTTCAAGGGAAATAGAATATTGATGATTCGTACCTTCTAAAAAGTTATCAACATATGCATTCACAAGTTCGTTTAAATTTTGCCGAGTTGTTTTTACGACAAATTCTGAGCTTGCGCCTTCGTTATAATGATCAGAAGGTTGGGGAGAATGCTTGATCCGCTCCGTTGGCCAAAAGATCAATGTTGCTAGTGTGACAATGATAAGAACGTTGATTCCACCCAAAATGATGAAATTCCGTTTCCACTTATCTTTTGTTCGCATGGAATCACCTTTCTTTCGTTAAATATTCGAATACGCGTTCGGCCATGCGATGGTATCCTGTTGTGTTCGGATGAAAGTTATCATCAGAGAACAAGTTTGTTGATGCATGATCAAAAATATCTTGAATCGGAACAAACGTTGCTTCCTCAAATTCATTTGTAATCTGTATACTCGTTTCATTCCATTCGTTCACAATAATATTTAGCTCTTCGATTTCTTCAAAATACATTTCAAATGGGTTGTAAATTCCGAGTAAGTAAATCTCTGCGCTTCCATTTAAATCATGAATTGTTGTAATGATTTCTCGTAATCTGTCTTCAAAATGGGTTCGTTCTTCTGTAAATAAATCAAGGGTAATATCAGTAAAGTTTTCTTTTACCACTTGCATAATGTCATTTGCACCTATCGTAATCAGAATGATATCTGCTTTCTTAATATCTGCTTGAATTTCTTCATCTTCTAGTCTATCAAGCATTTGGTCCGTACGATTTCCACGTTTTCCATAATTGCTAAAATGAATAGCTAAATCATGTTCGCCACTATCCATTGTACGCTCAAGAATCCCAACATATCCCCCTTGATCGGTCTGATCTCCTACTCCTTGAGTTAAGGAATCTCCTATGGCGACAATGTTTACTTCTTGGTTAAATATCATCGTAACGACTGAACGTAATTTATCTGAAAGTCGACCAGCTGCAGGCTCAACCTTTTCCTCATCTGCTTCTTCTTCCTCTGTTTCTTCGATCTCATCCTCACCTGGGAATGTTTCATCTTGAAATGCTTCTGGTAAAGGGTTTTTTTGTTCTTTTCCATTTTTAACAAAAACGACCAGCATTATACTTATCAATAAGAAAATACTAGCGCTAATAATGATAATTTTTCTCTTTGTCATGCGTACCACACCTAGTTGTTCATTATATGGATGAAAGATCCGTATTTATCACGATCCCATTACAATAGGTAATTTCATCCACGTTTCTTGAAGTTGTTATTTTTAGTAATAATGAAATTCGTTCACCTATGATAAAACTTCTGTCTAGCTATCATTCTACACGTAATTAAGGTTGTGTAAACAGGTAATAGGACTTTTGTTATAAGAACTTCATCAAACGTAAAAAAGCCTTCCACTTTGTAATATAAGTGAAAGGCTGTAGATGTCTTGTATTATTTTCCGCGAATGGATTCTATGAATTGTTTCGTATTTACTTCTGTAAATACACGTATATTTGCTCCATTGGCATCTTCAATTAAATCCTCTGTTGCATTCGCATGTTCAACAATAATGGCTTTTCCTTGTTTGTTTGCGAGTAACTCAATTGCCTCTGTTTCTACATCGCTTGTTTCCGTAATAAGAATGTCGACAGGCCCGTCAATTTGTACAAGGTCACTTGCTTCATGAATAGATGTTGCTTGGAAACCTAGTGTTGTAACATATTCTTGTAAATCTTTATTGTCTCCGATGATTGCAATGTGTTTTGCCCGAATCTCCTCACTACGATCAAACGGTGTAGATAATAGTTGACGTAATTGTTTTTCCTTGCTTAACGTACGTGTTGCTGTTGAATCTGTTGCAAGGGCAATCGTTTCATCTAAATCTTGGAGCAAATCGTCTACACTTTCAAGACCAATGGATAGACGTACAAGTTCTTCGGTTGTACCGGATTTCTTTAGATCTTCTACGCTTAATTGCTGGTGTGTCGTTGATGCTGGGTGAATAATAAGTGATTTCGCATCCCCCACATTAGCTACGTGTGACCAAATCGAAATATTATCAATGAGTTTTCGTCCAGCTTCTCGACCGCCTTTAATTCCAAAAGTAATAACCGATCCAAAGCTATTGTTAAAGTATTTCTTCCCTAAAGCGTGTGAAGGGTGGTCTTCGAGTCCTGGATAGTTCACCCATTCTACGGCAGGATGATCTTGTAAAAATGCTGCTACCTGCTGAGCATTTTCATAATGTTTTTGTAGGCGTACGTGTAATGTTTCTAGTCCTTGTAGGAATAAAAATGCACTTTGTGGACTAAGTGATGCTCCAATGTCTCGTAATAATTGAACACGTAGTTTTAATGCAAAAGCCGGTGCACCAAGGTCGGCAAATTTTAGACCACCGTAACTTTCATCTGGCTCAATGAAACCTGGGAAATTGCCATTCCCCCAGTTGAATCTTCCACCATCAACAACGACTCCTCCGATGGTTGTACCGTGTCCACCGATCCATTTTGTTGCCGAGTGAACGACAATATCAGCACCCCACTGAATTGGTTTACAAAAGTATGGAGCAAATGTGTTATCAATGATTAGTGGAATATTGTGCCTGTGGGCAACTTTTGCCACTTCCTCAATATCAAAGACATTTAAACTTGGGTTTGTAATTGTTTCTCCAAAAATTGCTTTTGTTTTAGATGTAATGGCAGCTTCAATTGCGTCAATATCTGTGCCGTCGACAAACTTTACGTCAATACCATATGTCGGTAAGGTATGAACAAATAAATTGTACGTACCTCCATATAAATTACTATCCGCAATAATTTCATCTCCTGTGCGAGCAAGGTTTAAAATCGCAAATGTAATAGCGGCCATCCCTGAAGATACAGCAACAGCTGCAACACCGTCTTCAAGTTGAGCAATCCGTTGTTCAAATGCATCTGTTGTAGGGTTCATAATTCGAGTATAAATATTTCCAGGTTCTGCGAGCCCGAATAAATTTTGCGCATGTTCAGTATCATTAAATACATAAGATGTTGTTTGATAAATGGGAACTGCTCTAGCTCCTGTTGTAGGGTCTGGCTCCTGGCCTCCGTGAAGCAAAACTGTGTCTGCGTTTTCTGAATAAAATGTTGACATAATAGATCTCCTCCTAATTTTTTTAAAGACTTCCGATAAATCTTGGTACTTCTGATCCTGCATCTGGACTAGTAAGAAAGAGGAGCTATAGAAAAAGCCCCCTTCCTAAGAAGAGGGCGAAACGTCATGTTCACGGGTCCTCCTCTTATCTTCCAGATCATAAAATTGACCTGTAGGATTTGGCACCGTAATAAGCATGAATATGCTTAAAGGTTGCTGGGCTTCATTGGGCCTATCCCCTCCGCCACTCGTGATAAGAGTTGTTGATTATTAACTTAAAGCGTATTATATAAGATAAAAAGAAGCTTTGTCAACCTTATTTTTAAAAACAAGTAAAAGTTCCGGTAATTTTAAAATCTCGTACAAATAAATATCGCAACGTAGACAGGACGAAACACGATAGGAATGGGGTGGATGACGATTCACATTCAAGAAACAGATTTATTTATACCAGTGGAAAAATATTTTTTGAAAAAGGGTTACGAGGTTCACGGAGAGGTGAATGATTGTGATGTCGTTGCTATAAAAAAAGAAGAAATGATTATTATAGAACTAAAGAAAACTCTCCGCTTAGATGTGGTTATTCAGGCAACGAAACGACAAAAACTTACTGAAGATGTATATATTGCTATCGTTGCACCGAAAATATCGATTCATGCACGGAAAAATAGAGATCTAAAACATATGCTTCGAAGGCTGGAAATAGGTATACTTACGGTGGATTTTACAAAAGATGAGCCATTGATTGAAGAAGTACTATCTCCAACGCCGTTTAATCGTAAAAAAAGTATGCGTCAAAGTGAAAAAAGGAAACATAAACTCCTCCAAGAAATCGCAGGCAGACATAAAAATATGAATGTTGGTGGTAGTCACCAAAAGGAAATCATGACCGCTTATAAGGAAATGAGTATATACATTGCATATGTACTCCACACATATGGGCCACTTTCAGCGAAACAATTGCGTGCTTTTGGAACAAATGAGCGAACATACAATATTTTATATAACAACTATTATGGCTGGTTTAGCCGTGTAAGTAGGGGAGTGTATGAGCTAACTTCTTTAGGAAAAAAGGAATATCAACAGTATGAACAAGTTGTACGCTATTACGCCTCCTGCGATGATAAAATGAATGAAGAAAGCTATGTCCGCAAGTAAGGTAAATATAGCTTTCTTCATTAAAAAATATAATCATGTATGAACGGGCAGTTTATCCTCTGATTCTGTTCGGGCCTACAGGAGGTGGGTCACAAAGGATAAAAACAGCCCACTGAATGAAGTTTTATTAGATGTGAGTGAATTTTATAATTACCCTAATCAATTATCTCACTACATGTTGGAGTGAGCTGGCAATAAAGTACGTATTATGAAATTCTCTAGATGTCCATTTCATAATATTTTTACACGTGGAGAATGTCTTTTCACCTTTCAAACAGCTCAGAAATCATTTATGATAGAGGAGGAAGGTCAATACTCGCAAACTTAATTCGGGAAAATCATGTGAATCTAGTTTGTAGCCTGTCTTGGATGTCCTGTTTTGAAGGTCACTTATGTGAAATTGAACCATATGTTTAACAATAGGAGGATGAACCATGGGAAAGAAAAAAATGCGTTTTGAAACATCCGTTATTCATGAAGGTTATGACACAAAAGATATGTTAGGGAGTTTAACACCACCGCTATTTCAAACATCTACGTACACGTTTGATACTGCTGAACAAGGAGAAAGGCGTTTTGCAGGAGAGGAAGAAGGATATGTTTATTCAAGACTAAAAAATCCTACCGTTGCCGTTCTAGAAGAACGAATTGCTGCACTTGAAAATGGCGAAAGAGGACTTGCTTTTGGCTCGGGAATGGCTGCGATCTCAGCTGTGCTCATTGCCCTTACGAAAGCAAATGATCATATTTTATGTTCGGTTGGATTGTATGGATGCACCTTTGGGCTTTTGCAAATGATGGAAGAGAAATACAATATTACCCATGACTTATCAGCTTTAGAATCTGAAGAAGTTGTCCGTGCAAGTATTCGCCTAGAAACAGCACTAATTTATATTGAAACACCGATAAATCCAACGATGAAGCTTATTGACTTGGAAATGGTAGCTCGCGTTGCAAAAGAACATAACATTCCAGTTGTCGTTGATAATACATTTTTATCCCCGTATTTACAACGTCCATTAGACTTAGGGTGTGACGTTGTCGTGCATAGTGCAACGAAATATATTGGGGGGCATGGCGATGTTGTAGCAGGCCTTGTCGTTGGTACCCATGCGTTTTTAGATGACGTGGCGGCGACGACTCAAAAAGATATTGGTGGAATTATTGGACCTTTTGATGCATGGCTCTTACTTCGCGGATTAAAAACTTTACCACTTCGAATGGACGGGCATTGTGACAATGCGGAAAAAATATTTGAGAAATTACGCAATCATCCAAAAGTGAAACATATATATTTTCCAAAAAACAAAGAACACGAAGATTACGCTATCTATCAAAAGCAAATGACTGGAGCAGGAGGAATGATTTCCTTTGAAATAGATGGAAATAAAGAAGATGCTCAACACGTATTAAACCAACTAGAATTTATAAAGCTCGCTGTCAGTTTAGGAGATGCAGAAACACTCATCCAACACCCAGCAACGATGACACACGCTGTTGTGCCAAAAGAAGAGCGCTTAAAAATGGGCATTTCAGACGAACTCATTCGGCTTTCCGTTGGCTTAGAAGCATGGGAAGATGTGTGGGAAGATATCGAACAGGCTTTAAATTCATTATAAAAATACTGGGACAAAAGGTTCGCTCCAACAAGATTACGAACATTTAAGGGAACAATTTTATCCGATACGGGAATATTCATTTTGAAGCGTATACTTTATCACACACAAACGAGCAGTGTTACCCCCACCTCAATTTTCCGAAGAAGACGAAGGGAATACGTGGGAGATACACTGCTCTTAATATGATTGATTTTATTAGATTCTACAGGACGTAGGTCACAAAGGAGTTGTCATAGACGAGCCGAACTTATCCTTTGTTCCTTCTAGATGGTGCATTAAATTGCAACTCTCTTTTCTCTTCCATTAATGAACGATACAAGGATACCATCATTAATATAATAATGAGAGAGAAGGGGAAGGCTGCAATAATTAATATGTTTTGTAAGGCGTCTAATCCTCCGCTGTACAGCAAAATAATAGCTACAGCAGATTGTGCCACACCCCACGTGATTTTCACCTGGTTTGGTGGTGTCAGTGATCCGTTTGTCGTCTGCATACCGAGCACAAACGTCGCTGAGTCAGCAGACGTAATAAAGAATGTCACAATAAGTGCTAACGCAATAATAGATAAAATGGTCGCCCAAGGAAATTGACTAAACACTGCAAACAGCACTTCTTCTGTTTCAAGTGCCCCAAGGTCTAACATCCCCTTTTTCTGTACTTCGATAGCAGATGTGCCAAATACAGTGAACCATAAGAATCCAATCACTGCTGGTACGAGCGTTACTCCGACTAAAAATTCGCGAATCGTTCTCCCTTTTGAAATCCGTGCAATAAAAATACCGACGAAAGGAGACCAAGCAATCCACCAAGCCCAGTAAAATACAGTCCAGTCATTGATCCATTCACGCCCACCTGAATTTAGAGGTGCACTGCGAAAACTCATTCGTACAATATCTGTTACATATTGACCAAATGAATCAGTGAATAAATTGAGCATTAAAATCGTCGGTCCAAGAACAAACACTAAACCAAATAATACAACTGCAAGAACTAAGTTTGTATTACTTAAGTATTTAATTCCTTTCCCAATTCCAGACCAAGCGGAAATGATGAACAGAACCGTGACGATAATGACAATGATTAACTGGATTGGAAATGAGATGGATATGCCAAATAAATAAGAGAGACCCCCATTAATTTGTTTCGCCCCAAATCCTAGAGTTGTTGCAACTCCAATAACGGTCGCAGTCACTGCTAAAATATCAATAATATTCCCAAGCAGTCCGTCCATTTTGTTTCCGAAAATGGGCTTCAATGTAGACGAAATCAATCCTGGAGAACCTTTTCTGAATTGGAAATACGCTAATCCCAATCCAACGACTGCATAAATCGCCCATGCGTGAATTCCCCAATGGAAAAATGTATATTTTAGAGCCTCTTTATATGCTTCAGGAGTCTCTCCATCGGCGATTGGTGGGGTAATATAATGAGATAAAGGCTCAGCAGCACCCCAAAATACAAGCCCAATTCCCATACCTGCACTAAACAGCATTGCAAACCATGTTGCAGTTGAATATTCAGGTCGATCATCTGGTTTTCCAAGACGAATTGAACCTGTTGAGTTGAAAATAAAGAATCCGCAAAAAATAACAATCGCAGCTACTAGAATTAAATAATACCAACTAAAATAATCGGTAATAAATGTTTGCAATTGCTGCGTAGCATTTTCAAATGCTTGCGGAGAAAATGTACCAAAGAGCACCATGACTAAAATGATTGCTACCGATATCCAAAAAACATTTGTAATTTTTTTCATCATCGAATCCTTTCATAAATAGCTTGTGTAATATATGTGTGCAAGAACTACTTGCTATTCTTCCCAAAAAAGGCCCAATTATAGAGTTTGAAGATTTTACTCATAAATGTCAAAGAATGGAATAAAGGATTCAAACGCTAACAAAGCTAAAATAGATGCCCTATGTCATCGTGATTAGTTTAACGTAAAAGTACTAGCAGTATCTCTTTGTATATGCAATTTAGTCGTAAAATGAGAAAAAACTACATTTTTATATCTAAAAATAATAAAAACCCCTTCAACATGTGAAGGGGTTTGATCGAACTACTCTTTATCTGCGTACTTTAATTCAATACTTCCAACAGGCGGTCGTACAATGTTCTTCACATTTTCCTTTTGCAATGCGGCACCACTATAGAAATACAATGGCAATAACGGTGCTTCATCAATTAAAATACGCTCTGCTTCTAGCAACATATCCCATCTTTTTTCAGAATCAGCTTCTTTACGTGCATCGTCTAACAATTTATCATATTCTTCATTGGACCATCCTGTACGGTTCATCACCGTATTGCTTGTCGTAAAGTTCTCTAACGCATTGATTGGATCTGCGTAGTCATGACCAAAGGTTGAGCGAGAGAACTGTAACTTTAAATCTGCTTGATCATCACGAAATACGTTCCACTCTGAGTTTTGCAAGGTTACTTCTACATCTATATTTTCTTTTAATTGATCTTGAATGGTTTCAGCAACGTCTTTTAACACGTCGTCTGTATTAAAAGAAAGCTCTACAGCTGGCAATTCATCCCAGCCTTCTTCTTCCATCCCTTCCTGAAGTAACTTTTTCGCTTCCTCAGGATTAAATTCAATTAAATCTCCTTGAGCATCTCGGAAATCTTCACCATCTGGCCCTGGAAATCCATAAGAAACAAATCCACGTGCTACTTTATTACCTGTTTTTACAACATAGTCAACAATCTCTTCAGGATCAAGAGCTAATGTAAATGCTTGGCGGATTTTTTTATTTGTGAACGGTTCTTTCGTTACGTTAAATCGATAAAATTGTGTTCCAGCTTCATCAAACACAATAGCTTCTGGGTCATCTAATAATTCTTCAGCCATTTCGGTAGGAATAGATGCAATGTCTAATTCACCTGTTTGATACATTTGATATTCAGTATTATCACTGTTTACCATTGCCCATTCTATCCGGTCAAGGGCAACGTTATCAGCATCCCAATAATCTTCGTTTTTCACCATACTAATATCTTCATCATGGTTCCAACTTTCCATTTTAAATGGACCGTTTCCTACAAACGTGTCTGCTTCTGCATACCATTGTTCATTTTCAGAAGCGACTGCCTCGTTTACTGGGAAAAATGTTGGCAATGTAATTAATCCTAAAAAGGAATCTAGTGGATAGACAAGGTTTACTTCAAGGGTTTTATCATCTAATGCTTTTATACCTACATCTTCAGCGTCTATTTCACCTGCGTTATATTCTTCTCCACCTTCAATATAGTTTGTTCCAAGGAAAGCAGAGTAAGATGCTGTCTCAGGATCTAGCATATGTAACCAACCGTAAACAAAGTCATCTGCTGTTACCGGATCACCATTGGTCCATGTAGTATCTCTAAGGGTAAAAGTGTAGGTAAGGCCGTCATCAGATACTTCATAGGATTCAGCTATCGCCTCTTGAGGTTCAAAGTTCTCATCTAACCGCATCAGACCTTCCATAATCTGGTTCAGTGGATCCCAAGAAACCGAATCAAATCCCATGGAAGGATCAAAAGAAGTAGGTTCTTGGTCATTGTTAATATACAATGTCTTCTCTCCTGTTTCTTGAGTATCTGTATCTCCACCATCTTTTTCTTGCGACTTATCTGTTCCTGCGTCTTCATTCGCTGTACAAGCTACGAGCACTAAAGCAAATAATGTGGTAACAAGTACGAACAACCACTTTTTCATATACAATCCTCCTCATATTTTCCTTTGACTCGGACATTCTAATGTCAAAGGTGAATCATAAACACATAGTGCTACGTGAAAAGGTCTTTCATATACAATCGTATTTTTTAAAACCCTCCTATAAATTATTTGTAACACTAGTTACGTCATTTTAAACCATATTATGAGGATATTGCAACCGTTTTCATTCTATTTCTTCCATTTAAAAAAATGTTTATGTTGAAAAAACTTACGTGATTGTAACAAATGAAGCGGTCAAATACCTATCCATTCACATCCAGTTCACTATATATGTTGGAATATGTTAGAATATGGATATGTGTTGTGCGCATAAGTGTTCGCAATAGAGGAGTGATGTGTAGTGCTATTTATTCCGTATTTGTTAGGATTTGTGTTAATTATGAATATCATCCTAGCTTTTACAGTTATCTTTTTAGAGCGGAGAGATGCTACGTCAACATGGGCTTGGTTAATGGTACTCTTTTTTATACCGATTGCCGGATTTATATTATATTTAATTTTTGGAAGACAGTTGACAAAACGAGGGATTTTTAAATGGGATGCCAAAAGCGAACTTGGCGTAAAAACCGCTGTTCAAAAACAACTACGAGCTATTGAGCAAGGTGAACTTACATATAATCATGAAGAGTTGGTGGATTACAAAGATTTATATTACTTACATTTACGAAACAATGATGCCGTGCTCACCCAAGACAATGATGTACGTATTTTCACAGACGGAAAGGAAAAGTTTGACTCGCTAATACGTGATTTAAAGCGGGCAACAGATCATATTCATTTACTGTATTATATTGTTCGAAACGACGATTTAGGAACACGTATTGCAGACGTTCTTGTGGAACGCGCTCAAGCAGGTGTTGAAGTTCGCTTACTGTACGATGACATGGGATCTAGACGATTACAGAAAAAATATGTCCGCAGATTAACAGATGCAGGAGTTGAAGTCGTATCCTTTTTTCCACCGAAAATCCCTAAAATTAATTTGAAGATTAACTTTAGAAATCATAGGAAACTTGCTATTATTGATGGAAGAATCGGGTATATTGGTGGATTTAATATTGGTGATGAGTACTTAGGAAAAGCGAAAAAGTTTGGTTACTGGCGTGATACCCACTTACGCATTCAAGGTGGGTCCGTCCAAAACATGCAAATTCGATTTATTTTAGACTGGAACCAAGCATCCTCAACAAAGATTATATTTGAAGAACGTTTTTACGATAGGGCGCACAATGTCAATGGAAATGTCGGGGTACAAATCGTCTCTAGTGGACCTGATTCTCAGTGGGAGCAAATTAAACTTGGTTATATAAAAATGATTTTAAGTGCGAAAGAATATATTTATATTCAAACACCATACTTTATTCCAGATGAGAGCCTACGGGACGCCCTTCGAATTGCAGCACTATCCGGCGTAAAAGTAAAGTTAATGATTCCAAATAAGCCGGACCATATGTTTGTGTACTGGGCAACAATGTCCCATGTCGGCGATTTACTTGAAGCAGGTGCAGAGGCCTATATTTACCAAAAGGGATTTTTACATGCGAAGACGATTGTCGTTGACGGTAAAATTGCTTCTGTCGGTACAGCAAACATTGACGTACGAAGTTTTCGCTTAAATTTCGAAATCAATGCATTTTTATATGACAAAATAATTGCTGAAGAACTTGTTGAACAGTTTGATGCAGACATCCTAGAATCCACTCAAATGACACGAAAGTTATATCAAGAACGCTCACTCGGTATTCGTTTTAAAGAATCTGTTTCTAGACTATTATCACCTATTTTATAAAAAAAGGAGGTTTTAAGGATGGCAGAAGAAGCAAAATCTTGTGCAAATTCACTAACTGTAAAAACGTCTCACGTACTTCCACCGGACACCAATTCGTATGGAACACTTTTTGGTGGAAAGCTCATGGCACATATTGACGATGTAGCTGCAATTGCGGCCGTTAGACATGCGAGGAAAAATGTTGTCACAGCATCCATGGATTCATTAGATTTTATTTCCCCAGTTAAAGAAGGGGATTCCATCTGTATTGAGGCATTTGTTACATGGACACACAATACATCGATGGAAGTATTCGTCAAAGCAGTTACTGAGGATTTATTAACAGGAGAGCGGATGGTATGTACGACTGCTTTCTTAACATTTGTAGCTGTGGATGAGAATGGTCGACCGATTCCGGTACCGCCTATTTATCCAGAATCAGCACATGAAATTATGTTGCATGAAGGGGCTGCCGCTCGAGCAGACTACCGCAGAGAACGAAGAAAAGAATCAAAAGAGATGGCTCAGGAATTCGGAACAGATTTTCCGTGGCAAACATAAAACAATGGAGGTTTTACAATGGTCGAACAACACACACTAGAAAAGTATGCACAATTAGCAGTGGAAACAGGAGTTAATTTACAAAAAGGACAAATGCTTGTCATTAACGCGCCAATTGAAGGGGCAGATTTCACACGCCTTGTAGCAAAAAAGGCGTATGAAAAAGGGGCAAGCTATGTTCATATTAATTGGGCAGATGATGAGTTATCTTTACTACGATTTACATACGCACCTGATGAGGTACTAAAAAATGTACCCGATTGGTT
Organism: Bacillota bacterium; assembly: GCA_035301025.1. Classification (GTDB taxonomy): domain Bacteria; phylum Bacillota; class Bacilli; order Bacillales; family Amphibacillaceae; genus CALAMD01. The sequence goes on from DATGUV010000160.1 coordinate 15,578, forward strand.
AAAAGAACAATATAATTGGTTTGCTGAAAGTGATGCAGCTTTATTATCCATTTATTCTTCAAACCCAGATTTACTACAAGACATTGACCCGGCACGAGTGGCAATGGCGCAAAAAGCATCTGCAGAAGCGATGAAGAAATTTAGAGAATATCAAATGAACGATCGTATTCGTTGGTCCATTATTTCTATTCCAACAGGAGACTGGTCACAAAAAGTATTCCCAGACGTTTCCCGTGAAGAAGCTATTGAAAAGTTATGGGACGCAATTGTGAAGATTGTTCGAGTAGATAAAGACGATCCAATTGCAGCATGGGAAGATCATAATGAAACATTACGAAAAGCTCGTAAAGTATTAAATGATCGGAACTATAGCAGTTTACATTTAAAAGCACCTGGAACAGATTTGAAAATCGGTTTACCAAAAGGACATATTTGGCATGGTGGAGACGCCTTGTCCGAAAAAGGCGAGTTGTTCAACCCGAATATTCCTACTGAAGAAGTGTTTTCTGCACCAGATAAATACAATGTAAATGGTACGGTATCAAACACACTTCCACTAAATTATGGGGGAGGAGTTATTGATGATTTCACCCTTACATTTAAAGATGGGAAAGTTGTCGATTTCTCTGCAAAACAAGGAGAAGACATTTTAAAACATTTACTGGATACCGATGAAGGTGCGCGTAGATTAGGTGAAATCGCACTCGTTCCAGATGAGTCGCCTATTTCTCAATCCGGCCTAATCTTCTACAACACATTGTTTGATGAGAATGCATCGGTGCATATCGCACTTGGAAAAGCATATCCTACAAACATGACTGACGGAGATAAAATGGATGAAAAACAGTTAGACGAAGCGGGAATTAACGATAGCTTAACACACGTAGACTTCA
>DATGUV010000161.1:0-4928 GCA_035301025.1 Bacillota bacterium
GCATAAGGATTAACTTCTTGTACATCGTCAACCCCTTTTGTATACAATACTGTTTTGGGTCGATGTGGAAAGGTAGTAAAGTCAAAAGGAAGACCTGTTTGATCATTCCAAAAAGGTTGTAGATCAAATGCCTTCCACCCATAATCATGGTTACGAACGGCGTACAGAACTGCGTCTTCATGAGGATCATTTTCAAAAAATAACGTACCCCACTTCCGAATAATCTCCTCAGAAATATGTGCATGATCATCTTGTTCAATCATAATAATATGTGTGTCTTGTTCACGAATAATCATAAATTTCCACTCCTTCATTCAGATGCTAATCACCTTACTTTATATGTCACGACGTGATTCACCCGTTTGTGTAGAGAATACGTGTTTTTTTAAAAACTTACAAGGAAATAAGCGGGACATGTGAAGCATATGGAGGAATAAAAATCTCACCTTCCCTACTTTCTACATAGGAAAGATGAGTATCGATTGAGTGGTAGCTCCATACTCGTATAGCGATATAATGACATGCTTAATTTCACCCGTTTCAGTATCCTATAACTTTTCTGTTATAATTTTATCTGAAAAGTCTTTTCTAGATTAATGAATACGCTCTGGACGTAAAAGACTTCCTACGCGATCAACTCTAAATGGAGATAGTGAGTAGCATAACATACGTTTTATGAAATTCATTCACATGGATCAAAACACGCTTCTTATCTTGAAGGTAAAAATTTACCAATTGGAAGTAACGCCGTTTCCTTTTCAGGTGGGTTGCTGAGACGTCATTGGGGCACCCCCCTCCATCTCTCTTCATAAGACATAACATATGTAGTTTTGGCAAATTCAAGTGTGTGTCACTAAAAAGGGGCTGTTCAAAAAACAAGTATTTTTTAATAATAATAGGACTTTCACGCAATCCATTTCACCTACACGAAATCTACATCTATGTTAAGATGGAAGAATGAAAAAACACATAGATGAATATAGACAACATTGGATTTATAGGAGGCTTCCATGGCTATTTCTTCAATTATTTTCGGGAGTTTGTTAATTATTAACATCCTTTTTGCAGTGGCAATTATCTTTTTCGAACGACAAAATCCTAGCGCTACTTGGGCTTGGCTGATGGTGTTAGTATTTATCCCTATTATTGGTTTTATTTTATATCTAATTTTCAATCAAAATTTCACCCGAAAGAAAATGTTTAATTGGGAAGACGAAGCAAAAACAGGTGTTCAGAAACATGCACAAGAACAGTTACAAAGTTTGAAAGATGGGACATTTTCCTTTGTAAATGAATCAAATAAACGATATAAAGAGAACATTTATATGAATGTTGTGAATGATCAAGCAGTATTTACACAAAAAAATGATGTAATGATTTACACGGATGGACGAAAAAAATTTGATGCTCTCCTGTCAGATATCCAAGGGGCAACAGACCACATCCATATTCAATATTATATTATTCATGATGATGGTTTAGGGACAGAACTGATCCAAACTCTCACGGAAAAAGCACGCGAAGGAGTGCAAGTTCGTGTATTGTATGACCATATGGGCTCAAGAGGAATTTCCTCCACATTTTATCAAGACTTAGAGCAAGCTGGTGGAATTGTTGAAGTCTTTTTCCCACACTTTCATCTGAATTATAGAAATCATCGTAAGTTAGCAATCATTGATGGTCACGTAGGATACATCGGTGGGTTTAACGTCGGAGATGAATATTTAGGGTTAGATGAAAAGTTTGGGTATTGGCGAGACACTCATTTACGCACAAAAGGTGAAGTTGTCCATTCGTTACAAAATCGATTTATTCTCGATTGGAACCAAGCCTCTAAAGAGCACGGAATTCACTATGAACAAAGGTTTTTCCCCGAATTCCTTCAAATAGGGGATGTGGGGGCACAAATTGTTTCTAGTGGTCCAGACACAGAAGGTCAACAAATTAAAAAAGCATATGTCAAAATGATCAACTCAGCAGAAAAATATGTGTATCTTCAAACACCGTATTTTATTCCTGATGATACGGTTCGGGATGCGTTACGAATTGCTGTTGAATCAGGAGTAGACGTACGAATTATGGTACCAGACAAGCCAGACCATATATTTGTCTACTGGGCGACTCTTTCAAATGTGGGAGAGTTGTTAAAAGCTGGAGCCAAGGTGTTTATTTACTCCAATGGCTTTGTTCACGCTAAAACACTTGTAGTCGATGACGCAATTGCTTCAGTCGGTACAGCGAATATTGACCACCGAAGTTTTCGCTTGAATTTTGAAGTGAATGCATTTATTTATGATGAAAAAACAACAGCTAATTTACGAAAAGCATTTGAGAATGATATCCAAGTTTCAGAAGAGTTGACATATGAACAATATCAAGAACGATCAATCATAATTAAAATAAAAGAATCTGTTTCAAGATTGATTTCACCTGTATTATAAACGATGGAACCGCCTATCATGTACAAAAGCTCGATCAACTAATGAATTTCATAAAATGAAACGTCATTCAGTGGAGTTTTTTATTCATCCCCCACTTATTTTCTTAGTTTACTGCAAAAATTGAAGTGGGGGGTATTGACTTCCCGTTAATCCGGGATAAAATGTCAACAGTACATATAGTTCCACTAAGGTGTTTGAAACCGCATGTTCTCTTGACGTAGCTAGCGCAGTAATAATGAATCACTTTAAAGTAAAATAGTTTGAGGAGAAGATGTAGATGGGTTATGTAGCAAATATAAGGAAGTATGTGGGCCATCAACCATTAATTTTGCCAGGTTCTGTCGTAGGAATTTTGAATGAAGAAAACGAGTTGTTATTGCAACAAAGACTTGATGGAAGTTGGGGATTGCCAGGCGGTATTATGGAGCTTGGGGAAAGTTTGGAAGAAACGGCTAGACGAGAAGTGAAAGAGGAAAGTGGACTAGAAGTCGGGGAACTCACGTTGGTACACGTATTTTCAGGAAAGGATTTTTATTTAAAAGTACCTAATGGAGATGAATTGTATTCAGTAACTGCTGTATATATAACAAAGGATGTTCGAGGATCTTTACAAGTAGACCCGAGAGAATCCATGGGCATGGAATATGTTTCAATCGACCATTTGCCAACGCCATTAAATAGTGGTACGCACAAGTTTTTAGAGGCGATATCCGCTAAATTATCTATTTTAAATGAATAAAACCTGTTAAAAAAGGTAAAAACTATTTGGATACTTGCTCTAAGCATGCTATTTTTTCAGTGAATTCTTTCACCTGGTTTTGTAGATCTTCTAATTGCTCAGAAGAATCATTTGTACGTTCGGATTGTTTGATTTCTCGCAGTTCGATGGCGGTGGACACAGCTTATAGCCCGTCTCCAAAGGTAGAAAGAGCACTCCCAAGTAATTCAAGTTTTGCTACATATAATTCTGTGAAATTTTCATCACGATGAAGGTTCGTGTCGTCATTTATATTCTGCACACCTCTATCTATAGATTATGGTAAATGAATACATGATGATATGTAGATAGAAGTACATGAAAAAAATCTCTCATTCTATGTTGGGTAGAATGAGAGATTTGTATATTACATATTAAACTCAATTGGCGAACCAGGTCCGAGTGGTATACCAAGGAGCATCCAAACGACTAACATGAGCGTCCATCCAACAAGGAAGAATATTGAATATGGAAGCATAACAGAAATCATTGTTCCGATTCCCATACGTTTGTCATATTTTTGTGCAAAGGCAATAATGATCGCAAAGTACGTCATAAGCGGTGTAATAATGTTCGTTGCAGAGTCTGCTACACGATAAGCCATTTGCGTTAATTCTGGTGAATATCCTAACTGCATCATAATTGGAACGAATATTGGTGCCATCATAGCCCATTTCGCTGAAGCACTACCAATAAATAAGTTGATAAATGCTGCAATGATGATGAATAATATGATAAGTGGTACACCCGTTAAACTAATGCTATCTAAGAATTCTGCTCCGTAAACCCCAAGAACAGTCCCCATATTTGTTTCAGCGAAGAACGCTACAAACTGACCTGCGGTAAATGCTAGAACAATGAACATTCCCATAGAAGCCATTGTTTCAGACATTTGATTAGCTACGTCTTTATCATTCTTAATGCTCTTATTAATGATTCCATAGACAAGTCCAGGAACGAAGAATAGAATTGCAATAATCGGAACGAGAGAATCCATAAATGGAGATTGGATAATCTGATCCATGTATGAACCTTCTGTACCTCTTAAAGGTGCATTTGGTGGTAAAACAAGTAATGACGTAAGTCCTAAAGCGACAACAAGCCATATTCCAGACCATATTAATCCTTTTTTCTCAATAGGCTTTAGTTCATCCATACTTTCTTCTTCTGAAGCACCTGCAGCATCCTCTTCTGCATGCTCTCCAGTATATTTACCTAACCGAGGGACAACAATTCGCTCAGTGACCCATGTACCAATCGCTGTTAATAGAAATACAGACGCAGCAATAAAGAACCAGTTCATTGCAATATTCATTGTTTCTGCATATGCTGGACTTATTGTCGCAGCTGCTTCAATTGTTAATTCTCCTAAAAGTACATCTGTTCCTGAAAGTAATAAGTTGGCACTAAATCCAGCAGATACCCCAGCAAATGCTGCGGCTAACCCTGCAAGTGGATGTCTGCCTAAAGCAGCAAATATGAGAGCCCCTAGTGGTGGCAACACAACATATCCCGCGTCAGATGCAACACTTGACATGACCCCTGCAAATACGAGACCAATTGTGATGAATCTAGTTGGGATTGCTAGGACAAATCCACGCAAGAGTGCGCTAATTAACCCTGTTCGCTCCGCAACTCCAATTCCAAGCATAGTTACTAATACAACTCCTAGTGGGGCGAATCCAATAAAGTTGTCTGTTAAACTACCAAATATATAAACAAGACCTTCA
>DATGUV010000162.1:0-4851 GCA_035301025.1 Bacillota bacterium
AGATAAACTTGTTGCACCTTCAGATAATTCATTTGCTCCTGCAATCGCAGTATCCATTCCAGTAGATAAGTCATCTAATCCTGCATTCACATCTACTAAATTGGTAGCAATCGTGTTTGCCCCTGCTTCCAGTTCTGACGATCCGTTGATTAATGTTTGTTGCCCATCAAGCAATTGTCCGAATCCATCATTTACTTCATGAATTCCATTTGTTAACGTACTTGCCCCAGTGGAAGCATCTTGTAAGCCATTTTTTAAATCCCCGGATTTTTCCGCAAGGGTACTCATTCCGTCATGCAATTGATTCGTTCCGTCTGCTAATGCACCTGTTCCATCATGAAGTTCCACGACACCATCAGCAAGTTCCAGAGTTCCATCATGTAACTCACTTGACCCTTCGTGAGCAGTTTCAAACCCATCTGCCAACTCATGGACAGAATCAAACATCGTATCTGCATATGTTTCAATCACTTTTTCCTCTAAAGCCGCTTCGATTTCTAACATTGCTGTTTCACCCATTTGTGCAGCTAGAAAGTTATAACTTTCATTTGGCACGTACAATAATTCCATTTTATCTGGGTCATCGTCTAATAAGGTTGTCGCATGTTCTGAAAACTCTTGCGGTATTTCAATTAACACATAATAATCCTCGTTTTGAAGTCCTTTGTATCCTGTTTGTGTATCTACAAAGTGAAAGTCAAAAGTTTCTTCCTCTTTAAGTTTATCGACAAGCTCATCTCCAAGTTCTAAATGCTCTCCTTCAAATGTTGCACCAGTATCTTCGTTTACAACTGCAATTGGCAAGGAATCTAAATAGGTATATGGATCCCAAAATGCCCATAAAAACATTCCTGCATATAAAATCGGTATCGCAAACACTGCAAAAATAGCAATGGTTACTTTTTTATCTTTCCAAATGGATGTTGCTTCTTTTTTCAATAATGATTCATTCATACTACCTTTTCCTCCTTGGAATAAGTGACCACTTTAACCAATTGGTCATTTACGATTAAAAAATACGGATTATCTAGTATGTATTCTTAAAAATACGTTTAAGAATCGGATCTAGATAATCCTTGGATAATATACAAATCAAATAGTTCAGCGATTTCTTCTTTAGAAAGGGGAGGTCGTTTTCGTTCCCAATCGAAAATAAAAGAAATATACATTTTTATAAATACGAAAGCTGTCTTTTCAGGGTCACATGGACGAATTTGCTTCCGTTCAATCGCCTTACGAACTTTTTCTTCAATAAACGACAAGATTTCTTGTTCCACCCGGTCCATCATTTCTTGAACAACTGGTGTTCCCACTTCCTGTCCTTCTTGGAAAATTTTTATCGTTAATTGATGTTCTTTCCTAAACTCAAGCATGCGGTATAAAGCTTGGTGAATATTTTCTTGAAACCCACGATCTGGTTCAATCGCTTCTGCAGCAGCATGCTTCATATCTGCAATTAAGTTTTCGACGATTTCATCAAATAACTCTTCTTTATTTTTGAAAAATGTATAAATCGTTCCTTTTCCCACGTTGGCAAGCTTAGCGACTTGGTCCATCGTTGTAGCCTTGTAGCCAAACAATGAAAACGAACGTGTCGCAGCTTCCACAATATGAGCTCTTCGGTCAAACGTCATTCTCTCTCACCTCTCACTCGGACTGACCAAAATACTAATTTGGTCATTTGGTTAAATTTATACTAACATGCTTCAAAAAGGAATGCAACATTTATTTTTAAAAATCGTGAAAAATGATGCCACTTATCGATCAAACAAGTGACATCATCTCCTCTACTCAAATACATGACGATAATAATCTTTTTCCAAGACCTTCGTTGAAAAGTAAAACTGGGCCTCAACACGCGCAATCATTTCTTCTATATATGCATCATCCACAGGTTGTTCTCCTTCATGTGGGATAAATTCTTTCGATTCACTATTGTACATCCCCTTATCCGTAATAAAACTTTTATTTAAAAAGGGAATGAGCGGATCCGCTTCGGAAAATAAATCCTTTCCAATCATCAGTCGAGAATCATATTCCAGACCTAGCATGTTTGAAAGAGTCGGTAAAATATCAAAACTTGACCCATATTTTTCATTCACTTTAGGATCCATGTCTTCTGTATACAAAATAAAGTCATTTTCATACAGCTCAAAGTTTTGCTCTACTGGATGTCCCGCAAACTCATTCATCGTTTCATCGTCTAGTCCATATGGATAATGGTCACCACTTAATGCAATAATTGTTTCATCTAGTACACCTTTTTCCTCTAAACGATCGAGTAAATATTCTAGTGCTCGGTCGAGCTCCACTTGAGTCGCTAAATATGCCTTCGCTTGATCGGAATACGGCGCGTCAGCAACAACGTCTCTATTTTTAAAGGCCATTTCATTTCCTTCAAAGGAATATTGCATATGCCCACTTACCGTCATGTAATAAATATGAAAAGGTTCCTCATCTATATACGCATCTACTGTTTTCTCCATCATTTCAAGATCCGATTCAGGCCATGATTCCGTCACATCTAGCCCATTCCCAAGACCTTTATAATCATAGCCTAAATTTGGATGGGACTGATCTCTTCCGTAATAGGTATACGTATGGTTATGATACGCTTTTGTCACATATCCTTGTTCCGATAATTGATTTCCTAGGGCAAAGGGGAAATCATTTTTTGCGGATTGTTCAAAGCTCCAAACCCCATTTTTAGGTATTAAACTATTTAAAGCTACATATTCCCCATCTGAAGTACTCACTTCCCATATAGGGGTGTAAAAGTTAGGAAAATGATATCCTTCATGAACGAGTTTATACAATGTTGGGGTGATCTCCTCATCCACCGCAAAAGGGGAGAAACCTTCCGCTGTTAATAAAATTAAATTATACCCTTCATATTTTCCAGTCATGTCATTTTCTTCAGTTGGTTCCTTATTGGAAAAGTACGTATGCAGTTCCTTGAATTCTTCATCAGATGCCTCTTCAATGAGAGCATCAAAATCAATATCCATTGTCTGATATTTTATTTCCTCTTCTTCGGATTCTTCTGTAGCGGATGCATCCTTATCCCCATCAACTGGACTGGCAGCTTCGGTTAATTTGGGTGGAGTTGATAATGTAGGTGACCAGTTTGTAAGAGTTCGCTGAACGTCAAGACGTACTGACGTGAGCAAGCCTAATTTTTCCGTTGCTTGCAGTGGAAAATGCTGATCAAAATATAATTCATATGCCGAATGTTGCCCCCGTTCACTTACATGAATAAGTCCAATAGCGCTTAGTTGCAAGACAACCGCCATGAACACATAAATACCGATTGTAAAAAGGTTTCCTCGTCTAAAGCTAAAATATCCTTTTCCAAACAGGGCTAAAATAATGACAGGAAGCAAAAATAAGAGCACCCAAACAATATTTGCTCCTACGGTTTGTAAAATATCTTTCCAAAACTGTGTAACCGTTAAACCTTTTCCAACAGAGTATAAGCTGTAAAACGTTTTAAAAAAGGCATAATAGATCATTTGGGAAATATATACAATGGAAATAAACCCTAACAACACAATAGATACGACCCAAGCAGAACGATCTTTAAAGAAAAGCACAATCACTGCCATAGCAATCCCAATTACACTCATGAATAAGAGAGAAATTCCAAGGTGTTGTAAGGTGAAATCTTTATAAATGTTCACATGGAAAATTGTTTCCATAAATGTAATGGATAAAATAAAATAGCCAACAAGTAAACTTCCTTTGAACGTTCGATTCATGCATGAAAACCCCTTTTTTGAACTTCATGATGTTCCTTGCTCTACTGAATTAGACGAACAACGGTAGTGAAAGTTTCAGAGTTGATGTTAGTTTATCCAAAAAAAGACCCTAAATACTCTATAAGTATTTAGGGCAAAAACAGGGGGTAAGGTTTTGGGAAAAATCTTTACTTACTTGTTCACATTTCTTTTAACCGGTGCACTTGATGAAACATCATACATTTCTTCAATCTTTGCAACGATTTAAGGATAGAAATGTGCATGAGGTTCTTAACAAGTACAGATTAAGTATAACATAACTGACAATTTTGTGTATTGGGAAAATAGGGGGTGTATTTTATGAGTTAGTACCGTTTTTTACCATCAACTTTCCTACATGTAGGAAAGTTGTTCATGAAAAGAGTACTTTTCAGCAGATAACATGGTATTTTCGTCCTATTTCCCTATACATATTCGATAGATCATGAACAAATTTCCTGTTTTTTAGAAAATAATTATTCTTCCTCGACAAAAATCGTTAAAATCCGAGCGCCGCGATTATCTACAGGAATGAACAAATGTGGTTTCGTTCCACGAAAATAAGCTGTATCTTCTTCTTTCATACGATGTTCTTCCCCATCATAAGATAAAATAATTTCTCCTTCTAATATGTATATAAATTCATCTTGTGAATGTGTGTAAGGATCATGTCGCATATTTGCATCCTTAGGGGTGACATGAACAATTGTCGGTTCAATGCGGGAGAATTTGGATCTGTTTGCTAGTAGCTCATAGGAATATCCCATTTCTACATCGCCAACAATACATTCTCGCTGATCTTTTTGTAAAAGAACAATATCTGTTTCTGGACGATCATCAATGACCCAGGATAACGGTATTTCAAGGGCTTGACTAATTTTCGATAATGTTGCTACTGCAGAAGAAGTTTGCCCATTTTCTATTTTTGACAGCAAGCTTTTGGAAATTCCGCACATATCTGCAACTTGTTGTTGTGTTTGTTTTTGCCGTAAACGTGCTTGTTTAATTTTTTGACCAATATGTTGCAAATTAATCGAAATACCTTTCTCCTCCTTTTTTTATACCATCCCTGCTA
>DATGUV010000163.1:0-4445 GCA_035301025.1 Bacillota bacterium
ACCTATGAAGAAGTCACCACAAATACAACAGGACATCAGGAAGCCGTTCAAATAACATTTGATCCGGAAATCATCTCCTATAAAGAGATTGTACAAACATTTTGGCAACAAATTGACCCAACAGATCCAGGTGGACAATTCCATGATCGTGGGGATTCATATAAAACTGCGATATTTTATCATAATGATCACCAAAAAGAAGTAGCCGAACACTCTAAAGAAGAAGTAGAAAAGAGTGGACGATTCCAAGATCCAATTGCTACACAAATAATTCAAGCATCTGAATTTTATCCAGCAGAGGAAGAACATCAAGATTTTTACAAGAAAAACAAAGCTCACTATGAACGTTATAGTGTAGGTTCAGGAAGAAAAGACTTTATTAAACAACATTGGTCTCAAAAAGAAAGTAAAACTGATTTACGAAAACGCTTAACACCTATTCAATTTGCAGTCACTCAAGAGGATGCTACTGAAAGACCTTTTGATAATGCGTATTGGGATAATGAAGAAGAGGGTATATATGTAGATATCATCTCAGGAGAAGTTTTATTTTCATCTCAGGATAAGTTTGATGCACAATGCGGCTGGCCAAGTTTTACAAAACCCGTAGACGAAAATGCATTAACAGAGAAAGATGATTTTAAACTTGCCCGCGTTCGCACAGAAGTTCGAACAAAGAATTCTGACTCTCATTTAGGTCATGTATTTGATGATGGACCTGTAGAACAGGGTGGATTAAGGTATTGTATGAACTCAGCAGCCCTTCAATTTATTCCTAAAGAAAAGATGGCTGAAGAAGGATATGAAAAATATTTTTATTTATTTGATAAATAAAAAGTAAACTTGTTCGTACAGCTAAGAATAAGATAGATGAACCTTAGCTGTACATACATATATATTATAAAATTATGTTTACAATAATAATATTATGTAAACTAAGGATGTGAAATAAATGATTCATTTGAATTGGGAAAAGAAAGAACCAATAAAACAGGTGACATGTGTTCATGTTGATGCGGAAAAATTCGTCGTTCATAATAAGCTCACTCCAGGAAAAACCTATGATGTTAAAAATGAAACCGATGAGTTTTATTTTATCATTGACAATAGTGATCGTATTGGCGGTTATTATAAAACATACTTTGAAGAATAAAACAACAAGAAGTAGCATATGCTGCTTCTTGTTTTATACATAATTTTATGGGAGGTTGGCACACTAACGGTATTACATATAAAGGAGTAAATATATGACTTTCACACATGCGTCTCTTTGGCAAAAAGCACACCCCTTTCCATCGTTTCCAACCCTCGAGTCAGATATTGATTGTGAAGTCTTAATCGTGGGGGCTGGAATAACTGGCTTATTAACTGCCTATGAACTTAGAAAAATAGGATTACAAGTAGTAGTAATCGACTCCCACGAAATCGCTTCTGGAACAACCGGTCGAACAACGGCAAAAATTACTGCACAACATGGACTCATTTACCATTCATTAATTGAATCTTCAGGGATAGATCAAGCACAGGAATATTATGAAACAGCAATTATGGGGAAAAATGCTCTATTACAAACTGCTGCTGATTTACAAATGAACATAGCACTAGAACATAAAGATAGCGTCATCTATACAACAGAGGAAATGAATGTACAAAAAATTGTAGATGAATTTCATGCGTATGAACGCCTGCATATACCTGGAAGCTACACCGATAATATAGACTTTCCAATTGAAACAAAAGCTGCAATTACGATGTTGGATCAATCCGAATTTGACCCACTCTCATATTTATTGCACATAGTAGAAGATCTTGTAGATGACGGTGTTACATTTTATGAACATACTCAAGCAGTAGATTTAGAGCAGGATGAAAAGATTTATGTACACACGCATAGGGACCATAAAATAACGAGCACATATGTAGTTCAAGCTAGTCATTTCCCTTTTTATGACCCATTAGGAATGTTTACTACCCGTTTAATTCCTGAGAGATCCTTTGTATATACAGGAAAAAACCATTCATTAGAAGTCAAAGATATGTACATTAGTTGTGATCAACCTCTAAGGTCTTTTAGATCTACTACGGTTAATAATGAGGACTACTTTCTGATTGCAGGCGAGGGATACATTGTCGGAAAAGATAATGATCATACACGTCCATATGAAGCATTAACATCGACTGCAAATACTTTATTTCCAAATCATACCTTTGTTTCCCAGTGGTCTGCCCAAGATTACAATACGATGGATTCAATTCCGTATATTGGACGTTTAAAAAATAAAAACGAAAATATTTTTGTTGCAACTGGCTTTAAAAAGTGGGGGATGACGACTAGTGCTACAGCCGCACTCCTCATTGCAGACCTTATTCAGAAAAGGCCTAACCCACATGAGGAAATGTATGCCCCCTCCAGGTTTGATGTTTCAACAACTATACCTAGCTTCCTAAAACAAAACACACATGTTGCTTCCCAATTGGTCAAAGGAAAGGTGAGTAGTGATAGTAAAGACGTTGAAGATTTAAAAAAACATGAAGCAACAACTGTTTTTAAAAGAGGTAAAAAACTTGGTATTTATAAAGATCAAGATGAACAAATCCATGTGATCGACACTACATGTACACATTTAGGATGTGAGGTTGAATGGAATCCACATGATTACACATGGGATTGTCCATGTCATGGTTCTAGATATATGTACAATGGCACTGTTATTGAAGGGCCTGCAAAAAAATCGTTACAAAATGATGAATTATAATAAAAGAGCATGAACCCTCTGTAATATTATGTTACAATTGTTTAACATAATTGAAACATACTTCAGGGGGAATTTCATGAATATGATTAAAAGAATTAAGCCACTTGGATGGTTAGTTGTATGTAGTTTGGTTGTTTTCGTTATATGTATTCCATTTTTATTTTTCTCTCATGCTAGTCATGCGAGCAAGCAAATAACACATAAGATGCGAGAAAACCATCAATTACCTAAAGATTTTATAAGCAATGAAGAACTGCCAGACACCCCTGGGATGTTCCTCCAAACCGAGTTGATAAATGAAGATACATACTCAAGCATAATCCGCTATCCTTATACGAAGATTGAGTCTATTGACGCGAAAATTCTAGAGTGGATTACACAAGAAAAAGAACGTTTTGTAAATGATCTTACAAATGAAGACGATCATGTAACTGCTCACTTAACCATTCAGTTTGACATACATACTCTTACAAATGCTATCTATAATCTGACAGCTACAGCAGAACGTTCTTTTGGAGAGGAAAAGACTATAAACAAAACATCATTTACCGTTGATCTTTCAAATAAACGCCAAGTACTAATAGATGATTTCATTTTAAATTCTAGCAATTCATCTTTTAAAGAATTCATTGATCAAGAGATTCATACAATCATAGAAGACGAGACTGTAATACAGCAGTTTATGAACGATTCCTTGCTAGAGTCTATCGATCAATTAAACTGGGGCTTAACGAAAGAAGATTTCATCGTTTATCCAAAGAATCCAGTTTCAACTGAACGAATCATGCAACTACCAATAGAACAAATGGCTCAATTTATACAAGATCAATGGCTAGAGACATTCAATTTAACAGATGAAATAGACCTTCGTGAAAAGAAGCGTCAAGAAGCGAAAGAAATAGTTACAACTCCTGATGTACATAAGGATCCTGATGGGAAATATATTGCTTTAACCTTTGACGATGGTCCACATCCAGATGTCACTCCACGTATATTAGAGACATTAGACATTTATGATGCTAAAGCAACATTTTTCATGCTTGGTTTACAAGTGGAAAAACATCCAGATGTAGCCGCAGAAGTTGCACGCCGAGGCCATGAGATTGCTAATCACTCACAGACACATAAAGATTTAACAACGTTAAACCAAGATCAACTAATGAATGAAATACAAGGAAGCAATCAACTTATTCATCAAATAACTGGTCAAAAACCTATATTGTATAGACCGCCATATGGCTCATATAACGAACATATCAAACAAATAATCCAGCAAAACGGATTATCAATAATGTTGTGGTCAGTAGATTCCTTAGATTGGAAGAATCGTAATCAACAAACAATTACATCGACAGTAACTGCTGAGGCTACAGTAGATTCAACAATACTTATGCATGATATCCATCCAACAACAGCAGATGCATTACCGAATATTGTGAAGCAATTATCCGATGATGGATATGAATTCGTAACTGTGTCAGAATTACTAGCGATACAAGATGAACGACATAAAAGTGAAGCATTTTAATACAAAAATCACTTGTTGACATTACAGGTGATTTTTTGTTTGTTTTAAAATATCTCAAAATCTTAAGTATTCTACAATATTGAGATACATTGCTCTCTTTTACATGTCACTTCCTATAATATATATTATGTCTACTAGGAAATTAAAATGAATAATAAAAT
>DATGUV010000164.1:0-6357 GCA_035301025.1 Bacillota bacterium
ACAGGCACATGACTCTCTTCTTCACATTCATGAATATCTAGTGCATCCATATCAAAGCGGTATGCAATTGTTGGGCCTTCTTTACCTGTATTTAGGGTAGCTACAATTCCTGTATACCCATCTTTAAAATGTTCGATGAAATCTGGATGTGCGCCATTTTCAAGAGCCCATGAGTAATGTGCTTCAGTTTCTTCTTCAGAAGGTTTTCCCATACATGCATTTGGATCCATGACCTCTTCACCAATTTGTAAATGATACCCTATGTGCGTTAATGCATTTGCTACAAGTGAGGCTGTGCGCATTTCTAGGAAACCTGTTTCAGGATATTTGTGCAAATCTCTACGAAAACGAATCATTTGATCTTCTAATGATGCATCTTTTGTCACTTGCATGTGAACATCTCCTTATATAGTATGTTTAAGCATACATGTATGTTATGTAACACGAGCATGTATTTAGGACATTGCTAAGGGAGACGGTTGAACGTCTTTTGGAATTGGATTTACGTAATTATTTTTCGCTCTAAATGCGTCGAATTCCTCTTTTGCTTCTTTAATAATAGAATCGTCTTCTAGTGCTTTCATCGCAGTCAACGCCATGGCACCAGCTGCACGGAACATTCCTTTATGTGCAAATGAACTGATTCCTTGGGTTGTCATTTGCCATGTATGAAGAGGTGTTCCAAGTGTAGAAGTTGCAGTAGATAATTGGGCTGTCGGGACAACCCAACTAACATCAGCAACATCTGTTGATCCCATTAATGTTTTATCTGATGGAACATATGGTGATATAACGTCACTTAAATACTTTCCTTCAAACTCTGAGCCGTCCCCTTCGTAACCAAAGCCTTCACTGGTACCAAGATAATTTTCTTGCTCATCCGGACGAAGAGATTCCCATATTTTCTTCGCAAATGCCTTTTCTTCTTCAGTCGACTCTTCTGTACCAATTTCTGTCAGGCTATTATGCAGAACTTGTCCGAGAGAAACGTTCGGAATATAGTTTGAACATGCTTTATCAAAACGAATTGTTACTTCCGTTTCCGTCATTAAAGCAGCACCTTCAGCAATGTTGCAAATGCGTTTATAAATATCATCTACTTGTGAAACAAAAGGTGCTCTGATTAAATAAAGGACTTCTGCATCTGCTTGAACAACGTTAGGAGAGTGTCCACCAGTATTCGTTACAGCATAATGAATGCGTGCTTCAGGAATCACATGTTCCCGTAAATAGTTCACACCTGAGTTCATCAGTTCAACTGCATCTAATGCACTTCTACCTAAATGTGGTGAAATAGCAGCATGTGAAGATGTTCCTTTAAACTGAAAATATACTTGATAATTAGACAAGCTTGATAACGTCATAATGCTGTTTGTTGGAGAAGGATGCCAACAAAATGCAAGGTCACAATGGTCGAATACGCCTTCTCTGACCATAAACGTTTTTCCAGATCCGCCTTCTTCACCAGGACAACCGAAAAATTGAATGGTTCCTTCCAAGTTGTTTTCAAGTAAATAATCTTTCGCTGCACATGCAGCTGCAAATGAAGCAGTACCTAATAAGTTATGCCCACATCCATGGCCATTCCCATGATGTTCTTTTGTTGGTTGGTATGAAGTAGCTAATGGTTCTTGACCAAGACCAGCCAATGCATCAAATTCTCCTAAAAAAGCAATGACAGGTAAACCGCTTCCTACTGTTGCAACAAAAGCCGTGTCAATTCCCGCGATGCCTCGCTCTACTTCAAAACCAGCCTGCTCACAAGCTTCACTTAAATATGAAGCAGATTCATGTTCTTCAAAACGGGTTTCGGGATGTGCATAAATATATTTACTCGTATCCGTAAAAAAGGTTTCGTGTTCATCTAAATAATCTTGAACAAACGTTTGCAAAGATTCCATGTAGATTCCCTCCAAAGATATAATCAACGTTGTACAATGATTTCATACAATGGATATAAAAAAATCATTCAAACATATGAATTTGTACAATTCTTGAAAAATAAAATGTAAAGCCTTGTTCTCAAAAAATAAATGATCGTTTAAAACTTCATAACAACCTTGTAACATATTTTCAAGCTTGTCCTTATAAAAAAGGAGTTAAAAACATATCTGATTCATTTATTGATTGAACATAGCATTTAAGAATATCGTAGCACATATTAAATGATCTTGGGTAAAAACAGGTATGAAAAAACAACTTCTACAACTGCCTGAAAATGGAATTGTAAGTCTCTGATATATAAAAAGCTAGATCATACGCTGATCTAGCTTTTTACATGTCTTTTATAGGAATGGTGTAATACCTGGACCAAATGGAATTCCTACAAAGAAGAATATTAAAATCAAGACGATCCAAGTTGCTAAAAATGCTAGCGTATACGGAATCATTAAAGCAATTAATGAACCGAGCCCCGCACGTTTATCATATTTTTGCATGAAAGATAAAATAACGACTAAGTACGGAAACAGGGGTGTAATAATATTTGTTGATGAATCCGCAACCCTGTATGACGCTTGAATGAATGCAGGATGATAGCCTAGTTTCATAAACATTGGAATAAAGACTGGTGCTTCTAATGCCCATTTCGCTGAACCGGAAGTAATGAAGAAGTTTAAACTTGCGGTGAGCAAAATGTATCCAATAATTAATCCAATACCTGTAAAGTTAATGCTCGTTAAAAAGTCTGCCCCATTGACTGCAAGCCACGTTCCAATGTTGGACCATGAGAAGAATGCAATAAATTGAGAAATCGCAAAGATTAATACGATATATCCTGATAATTCTTTAATGGACTCAGTCATGTATTTTGTAACGTCTTTACTTGATTGAATATTTCCAAGGGTAATACCGTATGTCACACCAATCGTTAGGAAGAAGAACAATATAATCGGCACAATTCCAGAAATGAATGGTGACGGAATAATTGTCCCACCTTCTCCCCGTAACGGACTATCTGGCAAGAAAATAACAACGACTAATGCAATCAGAAACAATGCCCCAGCAATAATTGCATTTCTGAAGGCTCGATCTGCGTTTGGATGCTTTTCTTTTACATCTACCTCTACTTCATCACCTTCATATTTTCCAAGTCGTGGTTCAATAATACGACTCGTAACAAGTCCGCCAACGAGGGTTAATACAAACACAGATACAACACTGAAGTACCAGTTATCAACTGGTGTTACAACAAAATCAGGATCAAAGATTTGCGCAGCTTCTGTAGAAATACCTGCTAAGAGCGCGTCCGTTCCAACTGGAAGCAAGTTTGCTGTAAACCCGGCACCTGTTGCAGCAAATCCAGCCACAAGCCCAGCAATTGGGTTTCTTCCAATTCGGTAAAACACCATTGCTGCCAGGGGAGGAATCAATACGTTAGCAGCATCTGATGCGATATTTCCCATAATTCCAACAAAAATTACCGTATAGGTGACAAGAGCAGGTGGTGATTTTAAAATCGTACGCTGGATTGCATCATCAAGAAATCCAACTTTTTCTGTTAAGCCAATCCCGAGCATCATTGCTAGTACAAGGCCGAGGGGCGCAAATCCAGTAAAATTCGCCAGCATTTCTGTTAATATAAATTCAATACCTTCATTTGATAAAAGACTTTTAATTTCTAGTGTTTCCCCAGAACCTGGGTGGACTACACTCGCATTAAACAAAGAGAAAATGACAGAAAGTACGATGACTGCACCTGCTAAAATAGCGAAGAGCAGAAAAGGATCTGGAAGCCTATTTCCCAACGTTTCAATGCCATTTAAAAAGCGTTGAAATAGAGACTTTTTTTGTTTATCTTTTGCCAATATGTATCCCTCACTTTTTTAAAGTTTCGTTCAATTCTATGAATGGTAAACTTGATATTGGTTATACAAGTTGAACACATGTATACTCTTCTTCATGTGTAGCATCTGCAACAATTGAATTATTATTTCATACAATGATAGGAGAGCATGTCCATTCGTATTGAACCGGTGATGAATATTCCTTTTGCAGAAAGAATGAAACATATAAATAATTCCCACCTAGTCCTTATCAAAATGACAAATTTTTTGGTTGAAAATATCTAAAAAATTGCAGTGAAAGTATTCTATCATATTTCAAGAAAAGTAGCCTGAATGCATTTCATTACACGTATTTTACGATTTTAGTCATTATGAAATTCATTCATGCATTTCATAAAAAGTTTTATGTTACATTATTTTATATTCAATACGTTTTTCGGAGTCTCTATCATGGACGCTATAATCCCGTGATAAATGAATAATGGCGATTATGGTTTTTGGCTTAAACACAATCGCCATTGTTTAAAAGAATCGTTTCATGAATTATGAAATTCACTCAGACACAGTCACATTCCAGAAAATAGGTCCGGAACTTGTTTTAATTTCTGAAACATGTTCACTTTTAGCATAAAGGGAATTGTATCCCCCTAAATGTACCATTGGTAGAGACTCCTCCCATAAATACAACTGAAAATCGTCCCAAATTTCTTGGGCTTCTTCTAAGCTTTCCGCCCCTTCAATGTCTTGAATTTGTTCAACTGCATAATCGTCATTAACGGTTGCTCCCCAAACAGGACTCAAAGCAATTAATTGTGGAGGAGTACTAACCGTAGAGGCTGACGTCATATAGGCGTCCCATTCATCAAACTCATTTCCTTGTTTATCTAGGACGGTTGGCCAGTCATAAACATCTAATACTGCGTTTATTCCAATCTCTTTAAGCTGTTCCTGAATAACGACACCAGCATTATAATGATGATCATAATCTCGAGTAGTCATCACATGAAATTCTTCATTATCATATCCAATATCTTCTAGCATTTGCTTCGCTTTTTCCTTATCGTTTTGGTTATAGTACTCACTTCCGGCAGTACTTGCCCAGTTTTCAATATTTACATCCATATATCCAGAGTCAAGCCAGTAAAATTCTTCATTAGGAAATGCGGCCATCATTACTTCATTGGCGTCAATGGCCATATTTACAATTTCACGAAATTCCAAATTTGCTGAGATTCCTTCTACATTATTAAAGCCCATTAATTCATTTGCAGCAGGCGTTAAAATGGTGTCAAAAGATGGATCATTTTCAAGCTGATCATAGGTGTCATAAGGAATACCAAATGCGAAATCATATTCACCTGTTAAGAGTCCATTCACGCGTGTCGATGTATCAGGAACAATGTGAATATAAATCTCATCAACAAGAGCTTCCTTTTTTCCAGAAAGTCCATCAGGCTCCGCATCCACAGATTTGTAATCATCAAACTTTGTAAATAAAATATATTGATCCTGCTTCCATTCGGTAAATTCAAATGGTCCTGTTCCAATATATTCTTCAACACCCTCTGGAGGGGCTGATTCTACAATATCTTTAGGCATAATTGCAGCGGCTTGTTTAGCTGATGCAAGGGTATCTAACGTTAAGGGGGAGGGAGATGCTAACTCCAATATTACAGTTGTATCATCTTCCGCTGTCCACGTAGCATCATCGAAAATGTTTCCGGTAACCGTTGATTTCTCCATCCATCGTTCCATGGAAGCAACAACGTCTTCTGCCGTCATTTTATCCCCATTATGAAAAGAAATCCCTTCTCGTAACTTGAACAAATACGTTTGATTATCATCCGTATCAACGGATTCAGCTAACATTGGAACAGGTTGGTGATTGGAATCTGTCGTAAGAAGCCCTTCGAAAATTAATCGTGACGTATCGCGAGCTGAAACGGCTGTACTCGTTGGTTGATCCAGTGTTGGTGGGGGTGCGTCTAGAGCGACATTTAACGTTCCGCCACTTTCGCCGAGATCACCTCCTGAATGATTATTAGATTCTGACCCACATGCGACAAGCAATAGAACGACGAAAAAAAGAAACATACACGTAAGCTTTGTTTGAACTTTTTTCATAATGTGTTGTCCTCCTCAAAGTTGTTTAGAATACATGAATACGGACTAAATCATGCGTCTAACGACAGGTAACATGAAATCCAACTTCAATGATAGCGCTGTCATTATTTGTGTAAAAAGGTATAGTGAACAATTTTAAAGAAGATAGATTGAGCTGTCAACAGAATAATCTGTAAAAACTTTCTTACAACATAAAAAATCGGATAGGATTCACTCCCATCCGATTTTTCATTCATCATTGCTATATAACAATTACTCCGAAATCGTAACGTTCCAGAAAATAGGTCCATTACTAGTAGTAACTTCTGATACGTTGGAGCTTTGCGCATACAGTGCGTGGAAACCACCGAGTTGAATAATCGGTAATAATTCCTCCCATGCATATAATTGTAACTCATCCCATATTTCTTGAGCTTCTTCAGTTGTTGCAGCATTTTCAATTGCTTTC
>DATGUV010000165.1:0-4677 GCA_035301025.1 Bacillota bacterium
TCCGTAATAGGTGATGTATCGTGATCTGTAATTGCTAGGATTGTAGCATTTCTTTCTTTGGCAAACGCAGCAATTTCAATCGTATTTCTCGTATATCTTGCAAAACTAAGCCCAATAACAACATCCCGCTCAGTTACGTTGTACATTTGATCAATACCAGTTGCGGTTGAATGAATAATTTCTGTATTTCCAAAAATGATGTCTAAATAGTAATGAAGAAACACTCCTAAGGAAACCGCACTACGATTTGCGACAACGTATATTTTCTCTGCTTCTAATATATGTTTCGCCGCTTCTTGAAAGTCATCAATATTTAAATTTTCCATTGTGGAAGTAATGTTAGCTATATCATCATTGAAAATGTCATAAATTGTTCGCTCTGTTTCGTTATACATTTCTCTAGACATTTGTAAGCGTTCAGCTGTATTTAATTGCTTTTCTACGGATTCAACGAGTGCTTGTTGAAATTGGTTGTATCCTTTATATCCAAGAAATGTAGCGAATCTGACTACAGTAGCTTCACTTACATCGGTTTGTTTCGCTAGTTTGCTGCCAGTTAAAAAAGGAACTGAGTGACGGTGGTCTAAAATATAATTGGCAATTTTTACTTGGGCTTTACTCATTTGTGAACGCATCTGAACAATTTTATTGTATACATTTTTATGTGGCATGTGTATCCTCCTCGTTTCGTTAACTGAATGAATGGTATCATAATTAACACTAGCAATTTCAATCCAGCTCATCCATGTATCCCTTGAAAAAGTTGTGGATAGATTAGTGTAAAGGCATTCATTCTTATGATAAACTATTGAATATACTTACCAATGTACCATGAACACATGAATTTCGGAATTTTTTCGGAGACGGATAATAAGGGCCAGACCAAATAAAATTCCGCTTATTGGAGAGGAGTACGTAGATGAAAGATATATATGTGAAGAACAGATCCCATGCACCGAAGAAGCGAAAGTGGAAAAAATGGCTTCTTATTACGATTCTTTCATTATTTGTTATCGCTTTTGGTGTGTGTGTTGGTATTTCAGTACATGTTGGTAACCAAATGACACATCCGGAGAAAAAGCCAATTGAAGAGGTACCAAGTGATCACGGAATGAAGTACGATGATATTGAATTTTTAAGTGATGACGGAGAGACAGAATTATCAGGTTGGGTGATTCACCCAGAAGAAGAAGCGCAAATGACCGTTATTTTTGGTCACGGATATAAAGGAAACAGGTATGAGGACCACATTCCTTTTTTTGAAATTGCAGATGGATTATTAGATCGAGGATATCGAGTAGTCTTTTTCGACTTCCGCTATGCAGGTGAATCTGGTGGGGATATGTCTACCGTTGGAGCGAAAGAACAACTTGACATGTTAGGTGCAGTAGATTATATTGCAGGAGAGTATGATGAACCAATTGGATTGCTTGGCTTTTCCATGGGAGGATCAACAGCAATTTTAACTGCATCGCAAACAGACGAAGTTGCAGCAGTTATTGCAGATAGCCCTTTTAGTGATTTAGAAGATTACTTGAAAGTGAATTTACCAGTCTGGTCTGATTTGCCTAATTTCCCATTTACACCGATGATTTTAACCATCATGCCACTGATTACAGATTTAGATCCAAAAGAAGCAAGTCCAATTTCTGTGCTAGAAGACGTGGCTCCAAGGCCTATATTGTTTATTCACAATGAAGGAGACACTTCCATTCCTTATACGGAAAGTGAAATGATGATGAAGAAGCATCCAGATATATTTTCCCTATGGTTAACAGATGGAGAAGGACATGTGAAATCTTTTGAGCAAAATAAAGAAGAATACATTGACCGTGTAGATGACTTTTATTTAGAAGTTTTAGAAGGACAGGACGAACCGACAAACAAATAAAGACAATTTTATGGACAGTGTTGTCTAGAAATTGAACTTTCATAAAGCTCGTTCTTAGTGACATACTAGGCGATGTACTATTGCTTAGTATGTTTTTGTATGTAACGAAAGTGGATTGCAGTCAATTAACAGACAATTGAATGAATTTTTGGTATAGTGTACAGAAGCTTTTAACTAGGAATAGAGAACAGGGCAAATGTACATATATGGAACATTTATGGAAGCGTTTTATCTAGTGGGTCAATTGGATGTGAAAGATGGATTTATAAAGGAGAGGTATTTATGGAACAATCTTTGTTTGAACATATTGAGCGACGAGAGAAAATGTTAACAGAAATAAGTGATTCAATTTGGGGACTTGCGGAATTGAAGTTTGAAGAACATGCTTCGATGGAAACATTATGTACATTATTGGAAGATGAAGGATTTCATATTGAAAAAGGGGTAGGTGGTCTTGATACAGCATTTATTGCTTCGTATTCTGTTGGATCTGGACATCCAGTAATTGGATTACTTAGTGAATATGACGCCTTATCTGGTATGAGTCAAGTAGGTGGAGTGAGTACGCAACAAACGGCTATCGACCAAAGCAATGGTCATGGTTGTGGACACAATTTATTAGGTGTAGGTATGTGTGGATCTGCTATTGCTCTTAGGCACGTACTGGAGGAATTTCAGTTCGATGGAATGATTCGATTGTATGGCTGTCCAGCGGAAGAAGGTGGGTCAGGTAAGACATATATGGTTCGTGCCGGCTTATTTAAAGATGTAGATGTTGCCCTCACTTGGCATCCTGGCGATGATCATAGTGTGTCACAAGGAACGACTCTTGCAAATATTCAGTCGTACTTTCGATTTAAAGGGGTTAGCTCACATGCTGCCATTAGTCCTCATTTAGGGAGAAGTGCTCTTGATGCAGTAGAGTTGATGAACGTAGGTGTAAATTATTTAAGAGAACATATTATTCCAGAAGCCCGGGTTCATTACGCAGTTACTCATACAGGCGGACATTCACCAAATGTTGTTCAAGCAGATGCGGAAGTGTTGTATTTAATTCGTGCACCCCTTGTGAAAGATGCTCAACATATTTATGAGCGAATCGAGCAAGTTGCTAAAGGGGCCGCTTTAATGACAGAGACCGAAGTGGACGTAGAATTTGATAAAGCTTGTTCAAATGTCATTCCAAATAAAGTGCTCTATAAAGAAATGCATGACGTTTTCTCTTCTATTGAACTACCAACATACACGGAGCCAGAACTAGATTGTGCGAAAAAAATTGCTCGTACGATATCTACAGTAGATTCCGGAGATGTCATTGCACAAGAGATCAAACCACTACAGGAAAATGAATGGGCAGCTTCTGTGTCTACAGATGTAGGGGACGTTAGCTGGGTTGTTCCGACCGTTCAATGTGGGACTGCTTGTTTTGTAAAAGGAACTCATTTTCATTCATGGCAAATGGTTTCGCAAAGTGTTACATCCTTTGCACATAAGGGAATGATTCATGCGAGTAAAGTAGTTGCTGCAACAGCTCTCAGGCTATTTACCAATCAACAAATCATTGACAAAGCAAGAAATGAATGGGAGGAGCGTCTCCGCGGAATGTCATACACTTCACCGATTCCGGCCCATGTTCATCCTCCATATAAAAGAATGGTAGCATGCAGTGAGTAGGAGTAGAAAGTATGCAAAGTAAAGAAATGACAAAGGAATCCTATACAGAAGAACTTCAACCATTTTGGCCAATTATGATTGCTATTTTCTTTGGAGCATTTATCGCTGTGTTGAATACGAGCACGATTAATATTGCCATTCCTTCGTTGATGGATGATTTTCATTCGCCTATTCATATAATTCAGTGGACCTTGACAGGGTTTATGCTTGCGACGGGATTAAGTGCTCCTTTATCAGGATATTTAAGTGACCGTTTTGGAGCAAAAAATGTATATGTATACGTATTAATTGGGCTGGCTCTCGCATCTTTTCTTTGTGCACTTGCGTGGAATCCACTATCCTTAATTTTATTTCGAATTGTTCAAGGTTTCTTTTGCGGGATTATTATGCCTGTTACAATGACAATTATTTATGAAACTTTTGAGACGGAAAAACACGCATTTGCTATAAGCTTATGGTCGGTTGCCGCTTGGATGGGACCTGCATTTGGACCAACGATGGCTGGGGTTATTTTAGAATATGCTCGTTGGCAATGGATCTTTCTTGTCAATATCCCGTTAGCATTCGTATCCATTATACTAGCCATTCGACTGATTCCTATGAAAGCTTCCGCTCGAAAACCAAGTCTTGACGTATCAGGACTCATGCTTGTGTTGTATTGTAGTTTCGCTTTATTATTAATGTTTAGTGAAGCACCTTCATGGGGCTTTACCAACTGGAAAACGATTCTTTTTGGAAGTACTGGTCTTCTCGCGTGTATGTTATTTATATGGCGTGAAACTCGCGTGAAGGAGCCTTTATTAAATATACGTGTATTTAAGAAGAAGCGGTTTTCCATTAGTGTCATTATTAGTTCTATTACAACTGTTAGTTTATTTGCAGGTGTTTATTTAGTGCCATTATTTATGCAAACGGTTCAAGGGGTGTCCCCATTACTAACAGGAGTAATTTTACTGCCTGCTTCTCTCATGATGCTGCTCGTCATGCCGATTATCGGGAAAATGTATCATAAAGTAGGTCCAGTAATATTAACATGTACCGGATTACTTATCATTGCGTGTAGCCAATGGAAACTTCATGAGCTTACTCCTACCATCGAATATACGTATATA
>DATGUV010000166.1:0-2166 GCA_035301025.1 Bacillota bacterium
ATTTTGCCTCATAATCGAAATCTGTTTCGAGAAAAGGTTGCTGCTGCAAGCTATATTATAAATGGATTTGGCAAAACGACTGGATTAGTCCAATTAGAAGAATTAGGTCGCTTAGAATCACCGATTATGTTAACGAATACATTTGGTGGGCCAGCCGTGACCCATGGGACTCTAGAATATATGTTAGAGCAAACGCCTGAAATTGGCGATACAACGGGAACCATCAATGTCATCGTTGGAGAATGTAATGATGGCTATTTGAACGCGATTCGCACCCTTCCCGTTAACCCTCATCATGCTAAACGAGCAATTGAAAATGCTACACCAAATAAAGTAGCAGAAGGGGCGGTCGGTGCAGGAACTGGCATGGTTTGTTTTGAATATAAAGGAGGGATTGGGACCTCCTCACGCTTAATCAAAAATGCTCACGCCAAGGATCATTATACATTAGGTTGTCTCGTTCTTAGTAATTTTGGTAAACAAGAGGAGTTAATGCGTCATCCTATCATTGCTAGCGAAGCGAAAATTAAGAAAACAGTGTCACACAAAAATGTCGACGGCTCCATTATGATTGTTTTGGCAACAGACATGCCATTAACCGAACGACAATTAAAAAGAATAGCCAAACGTGCCACTGTTGGAATTGGACGGTCAGGAAGTCATATTGCGCATGGTAGCGGGGATATTGTCATTGCCTTTTCTACAGCGCAAACCTTTTCACACGACAACACAGAGCAACTAGAACAAGTCGTTCAGTTACGGGAGGATCACCCACTAATGAACGAGCTGTTTATCGGAGTCGCGGAGGCAACAGAGGAAGCAATTTTAAACTCTTTAACAAAAGCAACAACAACGAAAGGAAGAAAACAGAGAACGGTAGAAGCATTACCATACGAATTCATGCAAACATAATAAAATACATAAAATAGTCATCCATAAAATAAAAAGAATAAATAACTAGCATTCTCATATTATTACAGTAAGAACAATCTGTATGAGGAAGCTAGTTATTTTTAGTTGGACAATGTTCCTATATCACTATTGAAATGATCAAAGATATTATAAATAATATGCTACCTGAAATCATAAAGGGCATTGTTACCGGGATTGCAACTGAAAAGAAAGTTGATTCATCGCTTTTTTGTTCTACTTGATTAGCCATATTTTCGATGTGATCCACTTTTTTCATAAAAGATCTAACATTTATGATGAATACGTTAAAAAAACCAACTTGAATAATGTACATACTTGCACCGACAAGTAGTAGTAACAAAGATAGTATGAACATAAAATCCCAAAATGTTATCCAATTAAAAGATGGAGAAAGCCATAATGTAGCGAGAAAGGAAACACTTGTCATTGTGATGAGCGTTCTTGTTATTATCTTTTTCATTTGGACTTCCTCCTCACATTTGTAAATTCAATTATATTTCATTGTATTCACGAAGAACGATTTCATTCTATGTATTTGGTTATTAGAGAGAACAGTTGTACAAGGAAGGGAGGGGGGAGATAGAAAATTGCAACGATTTACAAAGAGTAGGTAACTAAATTAGAAGTGCATTGTATGTAAAGAATAGGAGGGGTTTAAGTGCGAAAAGGATTATTATTACTATTGTCAGTTGTGTTTATCATTTTTTTAGCTGCATGTGGATTTGATGATGATCCAGATGAGGGAACATCTGATGCATCAGAAGGGGAGGAAACAGCAGAAGATACAGAAGAAGCCGATGAAGCAGAGGGTGCAAGTGATGGTGATGGAAACGTCCTGAATTTATTTGAAAACTCAGAATTACCTACAATGGATTCATCCCACGCACATGATTCTGCAGGGTTTACAACATTGAATAATACGAACGAAGGACTGTATCGTTCAGATGAAAATCATGAGCCACAACTCGCTTTAGCAGAGGAACATGATATGAATGACGATGAAACGGTACATACTTTTACATTACGTGATGCAAAGTGGAGTAATGGGGAAGAAGTAACGGCACATGATTTTGAATATGCATGGAAACGTGCCTATAAAGTTGCTGGACATTACAGTGATATGTTTGTAACAGCTAATGTAGAAAATGCCCAAGCTATTTTAGATGAAGAAATGGACCCAGAGGAATTAGGTGTTGAAGCAATCGATGATAAGACGCTTGAGGTCACATTAGA
>DATGUV010000167.1:0-14351 GCA_035301025.1 Bacillota bacterium
TCATCTGTTACCTATATTCAAATACAAAGAATTCACTTCCTGTTTTAATTCATGTAAAATGAAGATGAGGTGATTCTTTCATGCCAAAAATTTTGGTTGTAGATGATGAAAAATCGATTGTGACATTATTAACTGTAAATATAAATAAAGCTGGATTTGATACTGATGTAGCTTATGATGGTGTTGAAGCAATTAAAAAAGTTGAGCAGCAGTCATATGATCTGATAATCTTAGATATCATGTTACCTAAAATGGATGGAATGGAAGTATGTACATATTTGCGAAAGAATCAAATAGACACACCAATTTTGATGTTAACTGCTAAAAGTGATGAAAGTGAAAAAATTCAAGGCCTAGAATTAGGTGCAGATGACTATATTACAAAACCCTTTAGTCCAAAGGAAATTGTTGCTCGTATTAAAGCGATCTTGAGACGCACCAATCGCTCAATTGTCGATCAAACAAAACCGATTGAAATTTGTGACCTAGTCATTTACCCAGATTTGTATAAAGCTACTTTTAATAATCAAAATTTAGAATGTACGAGGAAGGAATTCGAGTTATTACTGTATTTTGCAAGACATCAAGGAGAAATCCAAGCAAGAGATCGATTGCTAAAAGAAGTATGGAATTACGATTTTGCTGGTGATACCCGTATTGTCGATGTACATGTAAGTAGACTTCGTGAAAAAATAGAAACAAATACAAAAAAACCCTTATATATTAAAACAATCCGTGGGTTAGGATATAAAATGGAGATGCCTTGCTTATGAGAAAACTATTATCAAGAGAAATGCTTAAATATGTAGTTACCATTACCATTACGATGGTTGGGATAGGATTAATTATAGGACCAATTGTTTCAGACAAAATCTTACTTGTTGCCGTACTCTCTATTGCTTATGTTGTGTTTATGTTAATGTTGCTTTATTTTTACGATCGTCATATAAAGCCGATTCGTAACACTACACATGCAGTAGATCAACTCGTAAAAGGGAATTACCAAGCGAGGGTGGAAACAACTGTTGCTGGAAATCTTGGAGAGTTGAATGAAAATCTTAACCGATTAGGGAGAAATTTAAGTGAATTATCCATTCAAGAACGTATGCAAGCAGAACAACTATCAACAGTCATTGACAATACAGAAAGTGGATTGTTGTTAATTGATGAAAAAGGCTACATACATGTTGCGAACCGTAAATTTGTTCGTATGTTTGGAAATACTGCAAAAGATTATATCGGTTATTTATATTATGATGTTCTCGCTAATGAAGAAGTACACACAATCGTTCAGGAGACGTTTTTGTATGAAAAAAATATAAAAGGATCCTTTAAACATAAAAGAGGGACTTCAAGTATGTATTTAGAAGTTGTTGGAGCTCCTATTTTCAATGAAAAAGGATTTTTAAAAGGAACAGTTCTCGTTATTTATGACATTACAGAACTTAAGAAGTTAGAAGTGATGCGGAAGGATTTCGTCGCAAACGTTTCTCATGAGTTAAAAACTCCGATTACATCCATTCGTGGTTTTGCCGAAACGTTACTTGAAGGTTCTATGTATGATAAAGAGGAGCTTGAATCTTTTCTTAAGATCATTTATGAGGAAAGCAACCGTCTACAAGTATTAACAGAAGACCTACTAACACTAGCGAAATTAGAAGAAGATTCGTTTACGTTAGAAACGTCAACTGTGCATATCTCTGAACTAGTGGAGGATTTCTTGCCAATTATTTCTCATAAAGCGAAGATAAAAGATATTTCGTTACACGCAGATATTGATGAGCATATTACGTTTGAAGCTGACTTTTCTAAAGTGAAACAAATTCTCATTAATTTACTAGAGAATGCACTGAATTATACTCCGAGTGGGGGAGAAGTTTCTTTTGCAATTCATTCCGATGAGGAGAAGGTGTATGTTAAAGTAGCGGATACTGGAATAGGGATGAAAGAACAAGATATTGATCGCATTTTTGAAAGATTTTATCGTGTGGATCAAGACAGAAGTAGAAATACAGGTGGAACTGGATTAGGGTTAGCAATCGTAAAACATATCGTGGAGACTCATGATGGTCAGATACATGTAGAAAGTGAACTGAATAAAGGTACAACATTCACAGTTGAATTACACCGAACAATGGATGAATAAAATTACAAAGGATTGTGATGCACACATGTCAAACAAACTCGTACTTATTGATGGAAATAGTATTGTTTATCGAGCGTTCTTTGCCCTGCCATTATTAAACAATGATAAAGGCGTTTACACAAATGCTGTTTACGGTTTTACGACGATGCTTATGCGCATATTAGAAGAAGAAAAACCAACACATATGCTCGTTGCCTTTGATGCTGGTAAAACAACTTTTCGTCACTCGTCTTATAAAGAATATAAAGCAGGACGTCAGAAAACACCTGCTGAATTATCCGAACAATTTCCAATTACGCGGGAGTTATTAGATGCCTTTAATATTACTCACTATGAATTACCGATGTACGAAGCCGATGACATTATTGGGACACTAGCTACACAAGCAAAAAATGAAGGTTGGGAAGTAAAAGTTATCTCAGGAGATCAGGACTTACTCCAACTCGTATCAGATGACATAACAGTAGATTTAACCCGAAAAGGAATCTCTGAAGTGGATTCTTATACACCAGACTTTTTACAAGAAAAAATGGGGCTTCGACCAGACCAAATTATTGATTTAAAAGCACTTATGGGTGATAGTTCAGATAATATTCCAGGGGTGCCAGGGGTTGGAATTAAAACAGCGACAAAGCTGTTACAAGCACATGATACCCTTGAGCATGTTTATGAGTCCCTTGATGAGGTTTCTGGAAAGAAATTAAAGGAAAATTTAACGACTCATAAAGAAGATGCAATGCTCAGTCAACAATTAGTTACTATTGATAGAGACGCTCCGATTGAAGTGACTACTAAAGATGCAACTTATGAAGGCTATGAATCACAAAAAGTATTAACGATGTTTAAAGAATTAGGTTTCCAATCCCTTGTTCAACGACTTGGTGGAGAAGAACCCACGGAAGCAGAACCTTTAAAAGAAGTTTCTTTTACTATTGTAGAAGAAGTGACAGAAGATATATTTACTGGTGATGATGCTTTGTTGATTGAAATGATTGGTGACAGTTATCATACGGAGGATATTCAAGGAATCGGAATCGCTTCAGGAGACAAAGTAACCGTCATTCCAACGAGTATTGCCCTAGAATCAGATGTCTTTAAAGCATGGGCAGAAGATGAAGGGAAGAAGAAAAATGTTTTTGATACAAAGCAATCGATTGTCGCACTCAGTAATCGTGGTATTCATTTAAAAGGGATTACTTTTGATATGGTTCTTGCTTCTTATTTATTAAAGCCTTCAGAAAACCATCATGATATCCCGTCTATTGCGCATCGGTTAGGAAGAACAGATGTAAAGTTTGATGAAGAAGTTTACGGGAAAGGTGCAAAACAACATGTACCAGAATTTACTATTGTAGCCGATCATGTGGCTCGTAAAGTCGCTATCATTGATCAATTGCAAGAACAACTTGTCTCAGAACTTAAAGAAAATGATCAGTATACATTGTATACAGAATTAGAAATGCCGTTAGCACCTATTTTGGCACAAATGGAACATACAGGTGTCCGTGTTGATGTGGATCAACTAAAAGCTATGGGAGACGATTTGGACAAGCGAATTAAAGACATTGAAAAAGAAATCATTGAGCAAGCTGGAGAAGAATTCAATGTAAATTCACCGAAACAATTAGGAGTTATTTTATTTGAAAAGCTAGAGCTTCCGATCATTAAAAAAACGAAGACAGGTTATTCCACTGCAGCTGGAGTATTGGAGCAGCTAGAGAACGAACATCCAATTATTTCTCATATATTATTGTATCGACAGTTGAAGAAACTTCATTCAACATATATTGAAGGATTACTGAAAGTTGTCGATAAAGATACGAATCGAATTCATACGAGATTTAACCAAGCACTTACGCAAACCGGCCGTTTAAGTTCGATTGAGCCAAACTTACAAAATATCCCGATCCGATTAGAAGAAGGAAGAAAGATTCGAAAAGCATTTGTTCCTTCCTCGGAAGATATGGTTATATTTGCAGCGGATTATTCGCAAATTGAATTACGTGTATTAGCACATATTGCAAATGATGAAAAGTTGATTGAAGCGTTTAACAATCAAATTGACATTCATACTCAAACTGCTGGAAATGTGTTCCACGTTCCTTATGACGATGTTACTGGGGAGCTGCGTGAACAAGCAAAAGCCGTTAACTTCGGAATTGTATATGGAATAAGTGATTATGGCTTATCGCAAAACTTAGGAATAACTCGGAAAGAAGCGAAAGACTTTATCGACCGATACTTTTCCATTTACCCAGGTGTGAAGGAATATATGGAAGAGATTGTTCAGCAAGCAAAACATGATGGATATGTATCTACGTTAATGAATAGAAGAAGATATGTACCAGAAATTAATGCGCGAAACTTTAATGTACGAAGTTTTGCAGAACGTACTGCTATTAACACTCCAATTCAAGGTAGTGCGGCAGACATTATCAAACAAGCAATGATTGATTTACAACATGCTTTAGAAAAAGAACAATTAGAAGCTCGCATGTTACTGCAAGTACATGACGAACTTATTTTAGAAGCACCAACATCCGAAGTCGAACGTCTAAAAGTACTTGTACCAGAAGTGATGGAAAAAACGGTGTCACTTATCGTACCGTTATTAGTAGATTATTCGTATGGAGAAAGTTGGTATGACGCGAATTAGAGGGGAATAGCTATGCCAGAATTACCAGAAGTAGAAACCATTACAAAAACACTGCATCAATTTGTTTGTGAAGAAACCATTGAGCAAGTCACAATATATTGGCCAAATATTATAAAATACCCATCCATTGAGCAATTTTCTGATGCTCTACAAGGGCAAACCATTCATGAGGTTACCCGAGTAGGAAAGTTTTTACTTTTTACAATGGATGATTATGTACTCGTCTCCCACTTGCGAATGGAAGGAAAATATAGTGTAGATCCGAAAGAAGAACCTTTGAAAAAACATACACATGTAGTATTTGATTTTTCATCTGGAAAACAACTGAGATACAATGATGTGCGTAAGTTCGGAACGATGCACCTATTTGAAAAGGGTACCGAACGTCATGAAAAACCATTGAATCAATTAGGACCAGATCCTTTTGAAGAAGGATTTACCCATGATTATTTTTATGAAAAATTGCAAAAAACAACCCGGGCAATCAAAAACGTATTACTCGATCAATCAGTGGTTGCTGGACTCGGAAATATATATGTGGATGAAACATTACACATCGCCCAAATACATCCACTAACACTTGCGAATGCTTTAACGAAAGAAGAAGCAAAACGCATTCAAGAAGTAGCGATTGAAGTGTTGTCTCTTGCTGTGAAACAAGGGGGTACAACGATCCGTTCTTATGTGAATGGGCAAGGGGAAATGGGTATGTTTCAACAAGAACTCCATGTATATGGACAGGAAGATACACCATGTACAACGTGTGGTTCTACAATCTTAAAAATAAAAGTAGGTGGCAGAGGAACCCATTTTTGTTCCTCTTGTCAACCGGAAGAAAGGAGCATTGTAGGATGACTGTTGTTATTGGACTTACAGGGAGTATTGCAAGTGGAAAAAGCACCATTGCTCGTCAATTCATCGCATATGGAATTCCAGTGATTGATGCAGATTTGATCGCACGCCAAGTCGTAGAAATAGGGGAACCAGCATATGAAAAAGTTGTCCATACATTTGGAGAGTCGATTCTCGAGGAAGATGGTTCAATTAACAGACAAGCTCTTGGAAAATTGATTTTTAACGACAAGGAGAAGAGACAAGCGCTCAATGAAATCGTTCATCCAGCCGTGCGAAAGGAAATGTTACGCCAAAGAGATGAGCATGTAACGAAAGGAACTGCGGCTGTTGTGCTTGATATTCCATTGTTATTTGAAAGTAAATTGACTCATTTTGTCGAAAAGATTCTCGTAGTTTCTGTTCGTCCAGACGTTCAAATGGACCGGCTAATGAAGCGAAATACATTGTCCAAAGAAGAAGCAGAAAGTAGAATTGCTTCCCAAATACCTGTTCAAGAAAAAGAGACGTTAGCAGATGCAGTCATTGATAATAATGGAACAAAAGAGCATTCATATGATCAATTAGAAGCATTGTTATCTACGTGGGATATTCCAATTGCAACAGAAAAACCAAGTACAGAATAATGGAAAGACAACATTCGCCATGATTTTGCTATAATTGACTAGATTGTATAAAATAAGACAGGCATGTTCAGCACAAATACAAATAAATATGTTATACTAATACTGTGAATAAGTAAGTGGAGTATAACCTATTTGGGAGGATTACAAATGAAGAAAACACGTATTGCCATCAATGGATTTGGAAGAATCGGACGGATGGTTTTTCGTCAGGCGATTGTAGAAGATCAAGTTGAAGTGGTTGCTATCAATGCTAGCTATCCTTCAGAATCATTAGCACATTTAGTGAAGTATGATAGTGTTCATGGAACTTTTGACAAAGAAGTTCTTCCGCTAGAAAATGCATTACAAGTAGATGGGAAAAAAGTTCAAATCGTAAATTCCCGTAACCCAGAAGAGCTACCGTGGAAAGACCTTCAAATTGATCTTGTTATTGAAGCTACAGGTGCGTTTAACTCAAAAGATAAAGCAAGTCTTCACATAAATGCTGGTGCTAAGAAAGTAGTGCTAACGGCACCTGGTAAAAATGTTGATAAAACAATTGTTATGGGTGTAAACGAAGATATTTATAATGTAGAAGAAGACACTGTTATTTCAAATGCTTCTTGCACAACAAACTGTTTAGCACCTGTTGTTAAAGTACTGGATGACAACTTTAGCATTGTAAATGGACTTATGACAACAGTACATGCATTTACAACAGATCAAGTAAATTTAGATAACCCACATAAAGATTTGCGTCGTGCACGTGGATGTACTCAATCCATTATTCCTACTTCTACGGGTGCTGCAAAAGCTTTAGGCGAAGTTATGCCACACTTAAACGGTAAATTACACGGAATGGCTTTACGTGTACCTACTCCTAACGTATCACTTGTTGATTTAGTTGTAGATGTAGAGAAAGATGTTACAGTTGAAGACGTCAATGAAGCATTTAAACAAGCTGCTGAGAATGACTTAAAAGGTATCGTTGCATACAGTGAAGAACCACTTGTTTCGATTGACTACACAACTTCTGGTTATTCAGCAACGCTTGATAGCTTATCAACAATTGTTATGGAAGATCGCAAAGTAAAAGTTCTTGCATGGTATGATAACGAATGGGGTTACTCAAAACGCGTATTAGATTTAGCTTTACTTGTAGGTAAGTCACTTTCATAAGTGCATGATTAAACACATAGCAAACCGTAAATGAAAAAACTGCTTTGCGTATTTGAACGGACTTTTGTCTGTTAGAATATCGT
Source organism: Bacillota bacterium (assembly GCA_035301025.1). GTDB lineage: Bacteria > Bacillota > Bacilli > Bacillales > Amphibacillaceae > CALAMD01. Next base: position 7,522 of record DATGUV010000167.1, read on the forward strand.
TAAAGCAGTTTTTGTACGTTCATGAATGTCATCATCCATACTTGATGCTACCTCAATACAATTTCTCTCCGCTAAATTACTTCATACTATATTACTGGATGGAAATGATTATTTTAAGTAATTATCCATGTCACTCATCTTTTTGCAAATCGAATGTTTTCTAGTAGAATGTTTCTATCAGCTATGGGAAAATGTGAAAACATGTTAAAATAAGTAATACATACATTATTTATTAGTTATGAACGATAAAATATAAAAATTCTATAGAGGAGTATATTCTATGAAATGTTCAAACTGTAATTGTAAATCTACAAAAGTATTGGATTCTAGGCCTATTGAAGAAGGACGTTCCATCCGTCGCAGGAGAGAATGTGAAGAATGTGGTTTTAGATTCACCACATTTGAGCGAGAAGAAGAGATTCCGTTAGTTGTGATTAAAAAAGATGGTACACGTCAAGAGTATAGTCGGAAGAAATTAATTCGTGGCTTAATTAAGGCTTGTGAAAAACGTCCAGTTCCTTTAGAGAAACTAGAAGTATTAGCTATGCAAGTAGAAAATGAAATACGAAATGACGGGGTTTCTGAAATTGATAGTAAAGAAATTGGCGAGAAGGTAATGGATCGTTTATCGGGTATTGATGAAGTAGCATATGTTCGATTTGCGTCCGTGTATCGCCAATTTAAAGATCTTGGAGTCTTCTTAGATGAATTAAAAGATCTCATAAATACTGATAATAAAGAGGATCACTCATAATTATGAGGAGGAACATCCAACATGCATTATATCGGAAAGATTCTCCCAATTGATGGCTATAAAGTACGTTTACAGGGACAATTACCAATTGATTATGCGGTTTCCTTAACACATTTATACCAACCACTCATTGGAATGGACGGGGTTATGTTTTATCAAACTTTGTTAAATGAGGTATATGTACAAATAGATGGTGACATGCAAACCCATCATACGTTAATGAATTATGCGCAGCAGCCTCTAGATGTTATTTATGAAGCACGACTCAAACTAGAAGGAATAGGGTTAGTGCGTACATATAAAGATACCGTTGATAATCGCACATGCTATACATATGACGTACAATGCCCATTTTCACCAGAACAGTTTTTTCAAGATGCTATGTTATCTGAATTACTGTACCATCATATCGGGAAAAATAAGTATCATATGCTAAAAGATAGACTGTCTGGAGAAATTAAACGAAGTGGTGAAGAAATCACTGCTTCATTTAAAGAAGTTTTTCAAACCTTCAAACCAGCATTTATTGCTGGAGACTATCATCCAGAAGATTCGACACCGCCCGTGCAACAATCTTCGTCTATCCAATTAGATTTACAATCCATCAGACATGCACTTGCACGAAAAATGATTGATCCTGATAAAGTATTAACACAGAAAAACAAACAATTGATTTCACAAATGATGGAGCTATATCAGATAGATTCTATTGAAGTTGGCCGTTGTCTATCATGGTCACTATCTCCTAATAATGAGATTAACGAACGATCATTTAAACGAGCATGTGCAGAATTGTTTCAAACTAAAAATCGTACAGCAAATATTCAATTGACACAGCGAAAACCTTCGAATCAACAGGAGCAGTCGAGAACATCGAACTCGAAGGAGAAATCTATACAACATCAAGATAAACAAAATAAAAAACGAAGTCGTAGAGAAGTGTTGTTACGTGAGTTTGAGTCGATGTCACCAGCTCAACTTTTATCCGACCATTCAAAAACAGGATTCGTTGAACAACGGGATTTAGACATCATCCAAGAGGTGATGCATAATCAAGGACTTACAACTCCAGTGATGAACGTCTTGCTGCATTACGTATTTATTCAACAAAAAAAACAACTATCTAAAAACTATTTACGAACCATCGCAAGTCACTGGTCGCGGGTAGGGTTCACGACAGCGAAAGAAGCGATGGAATTTGCACAATCCGTAAATGAACGTTATGCTAAAGCGAAACAAAAACATGGGACTACGAAGAAGAAATCACAGACAGAAATCTTACCAGATTGGTATGACGAACATATGAAACAAATTGAAAAAGTTGAACAAGCAAAAGAACAGGAACGAAAAGAAAACGAAGAGCAAGTAAATGAAGCAGACATTGAAAAAGAGTTGGAAGAACTTATCCGAAGTGTTTCTAAAAAATAAATCGGAGAACGCGTTTCATCATGATGATGAATGTCGCTAGGAGAGGGGGAAATATAGTGGAATCTATCCATGAATCCTTACAAAAATGGATCAGTGAAAATAAAGACTTTCAACAAAAGCATAAAGATTTAACAAAACAAGTACTTAGTCATCCAAGTGTTGCTGCGTTAAGAGAGAAATACCCTGAATTAACTGATAAACAACTTCATAAACAATTGATTACACTATATGAATACCAACAGCAATCTATTTTATGTGCAGACTGTCCTTCTTATGACCAATGTATGAACGTGTTAAAAGGATATTCACCTATTCTTGAGATGCATAACGATAGGATTCATGTTGCATATGAAGAGTGTCCGCAAAAAATTGCTCATGATCAACGTCGAAAACAAAATGAATTAATTAAGCGGCTGCACATGCCACAAGATGTCATGAACGCTACATTTGAACGTTTAGAAAAAGATGTTGGAAGAAGAGAAGCGATTAAATCTACTGTCGGTTTCATCCAATCCTTAAAAGAAGGACTTCCTTCTAAGGGGATTTTCTTCTCCGGTAAGTTCGGTGTTGGGAAAACATACTTTCTCGGAGTCTTAGCAAATGAGTTACAAGAATATAATTATTCCTCGATGCTTATCTATATGCCAGAATTCGTTCGTTCTATCCGAGATGCAATTAAAGATAATACGGTAAATGAAAAAGTAAATGCATTTAAAGAGATTGATGTACTTATGTTTGATGATATTGGGGCAGAAACGATGTCTGCTTGGTTCCGAGATGAAATACTTGGATCTATTCTGCAGTATCGAATGATTGAACAATTACCTGTATTTTTCACGTCGAATTATACGATGAGACAGCTTGAAGAACAATTGTCGACTTCCACTAGAGGAGATGTAGAAGAAATAAAAGCACAACGAATTATGGAGCGGATTCGTCAAACGAGCGATGAAGTTCTTATTACAGGGGCCAATAGAAGATACCAGTAAGATGTGTAAATGAATGTCAACATGTGTTTACTTCAGCAATGTGCATATAAAAGTATATGTACATTGCTGTTTTGTTTCTTTGGAATCTCCTATAACACATCATTTTTTACTTAAGAATTTAAATAGATTTGGTAGATTAATCATTATTTAGATCATACACCCATATAATATATCAGTTTGTTGTTGATGAGGGTGATGTGTATTGGTCGAGTTTTATTTTTTGTCGGACAAAGAAGTAAGTCGCTTTTGTGAAGGGGTATTTAGGGAGCTTAAAAGCATTGAATTTTTATGGAAACAACATGAGGATTTTGGCAATTGTATCCAACTAGAAATTGATCTTCCTACAGTCAACGAGGAAACATTACATGTGTTTGCTACGTCATTTGTGGATGTGTTTATGACATTTCGATTAAGACCTTACATTCGAAAAATTTTACGAACCACTTATTATTTTGAAAATGAAACAGAAATGAATCACATTATTGACGTATCTCAATGGATTTTATTAGGAGAAGATACAGATAGTAAAGTCTTGCGGGAAGCGTATGATATCCCTCAAGCTTTATATAACATGTTTTTATCCATGGTAAAATCCGGAGAAACCATTTATTTCGACTCCACCTGTCAGTTTAGAATTGCTTCTATGAAAGAATTGTTCATTGAGCATGTTGGACTGGCTATTGATGATTACAAAAGAGAAGAGGAACATCAAGCATATGTTCATATGCTACGTGAATATGTTAGTGGACAAGAATCTACAACAGATGAAATCCACGTCATTCAAGGTTCCTCCTTTCAATTTTTTAAAGGAAATGGAAAAAAGATGGCGCCTTTTGAAATAAAATCTATGATGCATCATGCACCTTTATATGTTGTTGGATTGGACGCAGATGAATTTAACCTTGCCCCTTTAGTTGCATTATCCCCCAAGCATATATACGTGTATGGAGATGATTCAACAGATCCAAAAACAGTAATGGTTATGAATGTGTTTCAAGAACGTGTGTCCTTCTATCCATTGTATCATTTTCCATTCTCACTTAAGAGAAACCAATAATGAAAAGGCAATCTAATCAACACGAGAAATGCTATTATTCCTTTAAAAAATAGGTGAATGAAGATGTGTCTGCATGATCTTTCTTGACAATATCCAGTGGTGTATGCTATTCTAACGTTATCATTTTCATAATTACCGGTTACGATAAGGACATGATTATTTGAGCGTAGGATTGAAAGAGAAGGAAGTCTCGGCTGAAAGCTTCCCCAATTCACACAAATAATTACCACCTTTGAACTCTATTATAGAATTGTATACGTATATAATAGCGTGTTGTCTGCGTTAAAGATGAACGAAGCTATAAATAGCGCGAGCATTTATAGAAACAAGGGTGGAACCACGAAATCAATTACTCGTCCCTTTGCACGTACACGTGCAAAGAGACGGGTTTTTTTATTATATAAAAAGGAGTTAATGATGATGGGACAATTACGATTTGAATTTCCAGATGGATCAGAAAAGGAATTTTCACAAGGAACAACAGGAGAAGATATCGCAGCTTCTATTTCACCAGGTCTACGTAAGCAAGCCCTCGCAGTGAAAGTAGATGGGGAATTACTGGATGTCACTCGTCCACTTGAAGCGGGTGGAAAAATTGCCATCATTACATACCGTGATCAAGAAGGTATTGATGTGATGCGCCATTCAGCTGCCCATGTTCTTGCTCAAGCAGTTAAACGTTTATATAAAAATGTTCAATTTGGTGTAGGACCAACCATTGATGAAGGATTTTATTATGATATGGATCTTGAGGAGTCCATTACAACGGAAGATTTACCTCGTATTGAAAAAGAAATGAAACAAATTATTAACGAAAATCTGCCAATCATTCGTGAAGAGGTATCAAGAGAGCAAGCAATAGAAATGTTTGAAGAGATTGGCGATCCATTAAAAATTGAGCTTATTAATGATATTCCAGAAGATGAACAAGTAACGATTTACCGACAAGGAGAATTTTTCGACCTATGCCGTGGTGTCCATGTTCCTTCCACAAGCAAAATTAAAGCATTTAAGTTATTAAGTGTTTCAGGGGCATACTGGCGAGGAGATAGTAACAATAAGCAACTACAAAGAATTTATGGAACAGCTTTTGAAAAACAAAAAGAAGTAGAAGAATACTTACACATATTAGAGGAACGAAAAGAACGTGACCACCGTAAATTAGGGAAAGAACTAGGAATATTTACGATTTCACAAAAAGTCGGACAAGGACTTCCTATGTGGTTACCAAAAGGGGCAACTATTCGACGAATCATCGAAAGATATATCGTTGATTTAGAAGAACGATTAGGGTATGACCATGTGTATACACCTGTGCTTGGGAGTAAAGAGTTATATGAGACAAGTGGACATTTAGACCATTACAATGATGACATGTTCCCATTCATGGAAATGGATAATGAAGAGTTAATTCTTCGTCCAATGAACTGTCCACATCATATGATGGTGTATAAAGAAAATTTATATAGTTACCGTAACTTACCTGTTCGTATTGCAGAACTGGGAATGATGCATCGATATGAAATGTCTGGTGCACTTGCAGGGTTACAGCGTGTGCGAGGGATGACACTAAATGATGCACACATCTTCGCTCGACCGGATCAATTAAAAGAAGAGTTTGTTCGAGTTGTCCAATTAATTCAGCAAGTATATAAGGACTTTAATATTACTGATTATTATTTCCGTTTATCTTATCGGGATCCAGAAGATAAAGAGAAGTATATCGATAATGATGAGATGTGGAATATAGCAGAAGCCCATTTAAAAGAAACAATGGATGAATTAGGATTAGAGTATGTTGAAGCCATTGGAGAGGCCGCATTTTACGGTCCGAAATTAGATGTTCAAGTAAAGACAGCCCTAGGTCATGATGAGACATTATCAACGGTTCAAATTGACTATCAAGCTGCAGATCGATTTGACTTGTCTTATATTGGAGAAGATGGGCAGCATCATCGTCCAGTAATTATTCACCGAGGTATTGTTGGAACAATGGAGCGTTTCGTTGCTTACTTACTTGAAGAATACAAAGGCGCATTTCCTACATGGCTCTCTCCCGTGCAAGTAAAAGTTATTCCTGTGTCATTAGATGCTCATCTTGAGGAGGCGAAGAAATTAGTCGATCAACTTACATTTGCTGGATTACGAGTAGAACTTGATGATCGAGAAGAAAAGTTAGGATACAAAATTCGCCAAGCACAAACAGAGAAAATTCCTTATTCCATTGTATTAGGAGACAAGGAAATTGAACAAGGAAACGTAAACATTCGAAAGTATGGAGTAAAAGATACAGAAACATTATCTTTTGATGCGTTTATTACACATATTCAAAAAGAAGTAGAGAATAAAGAATAAGGATACGTTGATGCCCCCAATCATTCGTTTATGATAGGGGGCATGTTCTTTGTTGCTCTCTTTTCGTGGAAAATTTTTTTCAAAACGAAAGTTGACAAGGGATTGGATACATGGTATATTATCATAGTTGATAAATATTATACGTGATCTGAGACAAGTAGGAGCACCCGCTTCTCACCTGATCAACACAAATGTTGTCGTTGACTGGTTCCAGACTCTTTAACCTCTATATAAAAATAGATGCAAG
>DATGUV010000168.1:0-8278 GCA_035301025.1 Bacillota bacterium
AATTCCTGCGATTCCTGCAGCAACAAGAGCGTATGGTAATTGTGTGGAGAAGTGATCATACAAACTACAATCTGCTCCTGTGGCTGAAAGAATGGTTGTATCAGATATAGGTGAACAGTGATCTCCAAATACCGCTCCTGCGAGCACTGCTGCTAAAACAGGTAATAATAAATCAATATCTGTCGCACCTGCAATTTGACCAGCGATTGGGATGAGTATGGCGAAAGATCCCCAAGATGTTCCAGTAGCGAATGCAATGAATCCAGCCATTAAAAATACAATCAGTGGAAGCAATGCTAAACTAATACTTGAATCTTGAACGAGTCCGGCTAAATAAGATCCTGTACCTAAGGCATCAATGAGAGTTGAAATCGCCCACGCAAAAATTAAAATTAAAAAGGCTCCCATCATCGACTTTGAACCAACAATTATTCCTTTTCCAAAGTTCTCCCATGTTACTTGTTTCGCTTTCATATGACGGAAGAACAGAATCCATGTTGCTATAATTCCAACAATCCCACCTACGAGTAAAGCTAACGAAACATCTGCTTCACCAAAAATATCGATTAAAGAAGTCGATAAATCTGGGTCCGCTTTTACTGCTTGCAGTCCATCCCAATAAATCATACCGATTGTAGCGATAAATAATAAAATAATTGGAATGAATAAGTCACTAGACTTTCCAATGGAACTCGTTGGAAGTTCATTCTCTTTTTCCTCAGAGCGCTCTTCATCGTCACTCTTCACTTGTCCTGTTTTAATTGCTCGTAATTCATGTTTTTTCATTGGACCAAAATCGGATTGTCGAATGGCGATGACAAAAACCATTCCTAAAGCGGCCCATACATAAAAGTTCATAGGAATCATTACCATAAATGCTCCAAATGAACTGTAATCTGTAACATTTTGACTGACGAGTACAGCACCAATTAGCCCAATAATATATGCACCCCAACTAGAAATAGGAGCAATTACTGAAACAGGTGCTGCTGTAGAGTCAACAACGTACGCTAATTTTGCACGAGAAACACGATGTTTATCTGTTAGCGGACGTGAAATTGGACCAACCGTTAAACTATTAAAATAATCATCAATAAAGATTATTATTCCTAAGATCATCGTCATAATTTGTGCTCCAGCACGCGTCTTCACCCTACGAATCATCCATTCTCCAAAAGCGAGTGTACCTCCCATCATACTTACAAAAGAAGTGAGGATACCAAGTAAAAGAACGAATAATAGAATATACACATTCCACGTGTTCACTCCTCCATCTTCTACAAACACACCTTTAAATGCTTCCCACACAAGAGTAAGCGCTTCCATAAAATGAAAATTAACTATGAAGAATGCAGCTGCTACAATGCCCACTCCAAGTGAGAGAATGACGCGTTTCGTTAATAGAACCATGACAATCATAAGTAATGGTGGTAATAAGGACCACATTGAATCTGTCATATCATTTCCCCCTTTTTCTTATTGTATTCGCTCTTTATACACATAATTCCTTTTTTTTTAGCATATATGATGATATTATTTACACAAAATGAATGAATTTCATCATACATGAATCGCAAAGAAAATCCGAACATTCATATTAAGTGGAGTTAGTTTGGAATATATACGTTACTCAACTGAATAATAACGTTAATTTTAATTGTATTGTTCGGATTTTCTACTCACATAAGCAATTATGAAATTGATTCAAAATAAAAGGAGTGAATCTTCCTTTCGTGTGAATATCACTCCTGATGGTTCATGTATCACTATACAATGCTTCGTAGACGACTTGTTGCTTCCGTTACATCGGTGGCTTGGCTGATAGCTGAAATTAAGGACACTCCATTTGCCCCAGCATCCATAGCTTCTTTTGCATTCGATGCATTCATTCCACCAATGACTACAATAGGCATTGACGGGACTGCTTCTCGAATCTCTTTTAATCCCTGAATATGAATTGGTTGAAGAGCATCTTCCTTGGAATTCGTTGCGAAAATAGGACCCACTCCAATGTAATCAGCACCGTCTTTCTCTGCTTGAATAGATTCCTCAACGGTAGAGGTAGACAAGCCAATAATCATATGGCTTGGGATTTTTTTTCGGGCTTCTTTCATAGGTAGATCTCCTTGTCCAATATGAATACCATCTGCATCAAGAGCTCGCGCAAGTTCAATATCATCATTTACAATAAATGGTACTTCATTTGTTGCACATAACTCCCTTAACTTTTCTCCTAAATGAAAACGATCTTCTCCTGTTTTTGCACCTGATCCTTTTTCACGATATTGAAAACATGTAATGCCACCTTGAATTGCTTGCTTTAAAACTGTTTCAGGATCTGCCTTCGTATTTTGACTTCCCATAATAAAATATAACCGTAATGCTTGATGCAGATTCATGATGCACACATCCTTTTTCACATAATATTCCCTTTTCCATCTACTCTCCATTGACTATGATTGGTTTGGCAGTCCTTTTAATCGGTATCCCCAATAATTGGTTGGCCCATTCCCTTTTCCTAATTGTAAACTATAATAGATTGCGTCTGTAATGAAATCTTTAGCCGTTTGAACCGCTTCATGAAATGCTCTTCCTTTTGCTAATTCAGCAGTAATAACTGCAGAAAATGTACATCCTGTCCCATGTGTGTGATGGGTATCAATCCAATTTGTTTCATAGTAATGCAACTTTTCCCCATCATATAACACATCAACCGGTTCTTGATCGAAGTGTCCACCTGTAACTACAGCTGCTTGTGCACCAAAGTCTTGAACGATACGCTTCGCAGCTACTTCAGCATCTGAAATATGTTTAATGTCCATAACAGTTAAAATTTCTGCTTCTGGAATATTTGGTGTAACTACTGTTGCTAAAGGAATTAACTTCTCTTGCATCACACGTCGTGACGTTTGGTCCATTAATGAATCACCACTTTTTGCGACCATAACTGGATCAATAACATATGGAACCTGAAGTAATTGAATATGTTTTGCAACCATTTCCATCATTTCTGGTGTTGCAATCATTCCCGTTTTTATCGAATCAGGAACAATATCTGAAATCACACTTTTCAATTGTTCTTCAATAAACGAAATTGGTAAATGTTCAATTTGTTGTACACCTGTAGTATTTTGAGCGACAACAGATGTAATGACACTCATCCCAAAAACTTCTCTTTCTTGAAAGGTTTTTAAATCTGCTTGAATACCAGCTCCGCCTGTTGGATCTGTTCCTGCAATGGTTAATGCTGTTTTTACATGATTTGCCATGATACATTCCTCCATATCTTTTTTAATGCATATCAAAAAACCACTCTACAAAGGAGTGGTTTAGCTACATATACAACGTATGCTTCCTACTCCACTTTCCTCCGCTAGTTTGAGCTAGATCAGGTTCTAAGGGATTAAGACATTCTTATCTCAGCCAACCGGCACCCCTAGTGGATTTTTATGTGATTGCGTACTTATCATCGTCGGCATGCATAAAAATGACATTCTATTATGCATGCACGTATCAAGATTGCTCCATCTCTTCTACAATTAAGGATAACTCTTCCCAACGTTGTAATTTTTCCTCTAATTGTTGTTCTAACTTTCCTTGTGTTTCAAATAACGCTTGAACCTTTTCTGCATCACTACTTGCTGAAGATAGTTCTTCTTGGACCTGCTCTACTTTTTCCTCCAGCTCCATGATTTCATCTTCAATCGTACCCCATTCTCGCTTTTCATGATAGGATAAACGCGCTTTTTTCGGTGACGTTTGCTGTTTCTTTTCAGTCTTTTTCTTCGGCGGAACAGGTTCTGTTTCTTTCACCGTTACTAAAAAGTCACTGTAATTCCCATACACTAAATCAACCTTTCCTCCTCTAGAGAACACCAACAATTTCTCAGCAATGCGATCAAGGAAGTATCGATCGTGGGAAACCGTCAAAACGACTCCTGGGAAATGATCGATATACTCTTCTAATACTGTCAATGTTTGAATATCCAAATCGTTGGTCGGTTCATCTAGTAACAATACATTCGGCTCAGTCATTAATACTTTTAATAAATATAGGCGACGCTTTTCACCACCTGAAAGTCTGTGAATATAATTCCATTGTTCTGAGCGTCTAAATAAAAAGTGTTCCAACATTTGCTCAGCAGTTATTGGGTCTCCATCTTTTGTATAAATGACTTGAGCCGTTTCTTTAATATAATCGATTACCTTTTGTGAACCGTCAAGTTCTTCATCCCCCTGACGATAATAGCCAATTCGGACGGTTTCACCAATATGAATCTCCCCACTTGTTGGATTGATTCTTCCAGCAATTAAATCAAGTAAAGTTGTCTTACCTATACCATTGGGGCCAATAATTCCAATACGATCTCCTGGCGTACATAAAAAGTTAAAATCTTCTATAGTATGTGTATCTTTATAAGAAAAATCTACATCGATACATTCAAAAACATCTTTTCCTAGTCGTTTAGAACCTACAGGGACTTCCACATGCTCCTCAGTTGTGTGGAACCTTTTTTCTTTCAACGCTTCTACTCGGTTTATGTGGGCTTTTTGTTTTGTCGAACGGGCTCGTGGTCCTCTTTGTAACCATGCTAGTTCCCGTTTTAGTAAATTTGCATGCTTTTGTTCCGCTTCTCGCTCCAATTGTTCTCGCTCTGCTTTTTTCTCTAAAAACAATTCATAATTTCCTTCATACGTAAATAAACGGCTACGATCTAATTCAAAAATTCTATTTGTCACTCGATTTAAGAAATAACGATCATGGGTTACGAGTAACAATGCCCCTGGGTATGAAGACAAATGTTGTTCCAACCACTCAATGGTTTCATTATCTAAATGGTTTGTTGGTTCGTCTAAAATAAGTAAATCGGCAGGTTGAATCAATGCTTTTGCTAAAGCTACCCGTTTTCGCTGTCCCCCTGATAACTCCTGCACTTTTTGATGAATGTGATGTACTCCTAATTTTGATAAAATGGTTGTAATCTGTGTATTTGCATCCCACGCATCCTGCTTGTCCATCTCTTCTTGAGCTGCTAATAACCGGCTTTGTGCTTGATCACTCGTAGGATGTAATTCAAGTTCCAAACGCGCACGTTCATAAGCTCTAACAGTAAGCATGCGCGTATTATTTCCATAGTAAATATGTTCAAAAACTGTTTCATCTGCTTCTAATATAGGATCTTGAGCTAAGTATGCAATTGTATATGCTTTTGAATGGAGAACACTTCCTGATTCGGGAGACTCTATCCCTGCGATTACTTTCAAAAATGTAGATTTCCCTGTTCCATTCACTCCGATAAGCCCAATTCTCTCTTTAGGTTCAATCGTACATGAAATATGATCGAATAATACTTTTTCACCATATGTTTTTTGTATTTGTTCAACAGTTAACATTGTACTCTTCCTCACATCATATCAAAATCAATTACTCTTCTTGATCCGGGTGTTTCTTTGATTGAATCCACTCTTTTATAAATAAAACAATTAAAAATAATAGCCACGATGTTACGATATAAAAAATGATTCGTCCTTGATCATATAGATCGTTTAAGAAAAAGAACATTCCACACCAAATCACACCAATGATGACAATTTGGTAAAATAAAAATCGCATTTTTACGTTCCCCCTTACATACTCACGTACTCATTTTACCGTACTCAAAGATACTTATCCATCAATTCACATAAAAACATCCTTATACCCATTCAAGTCATAAGGATGTTTAATTACATTTAAATACAAGTGTACACGTTGTTTGATTGGCTGTTGACTCCATATAAATTGATCCTTGTAATGTATCCATAATTTCTTTGGCAATTGCTAAACCAAGTCCGCTACCACCAGTATCTCTGCTTCTTGAATCATCAATACGATAAAACCTCTCAAAGACGCGACGCTCTTCTTCTTCAGTTAGATGGTTACTCTTACCTGATACTGATAAGGTATAAGAATCTTTCTCTTTTCGTCCTTTAATTGTGATCGGTTCGCCTTCTATTCCGTAACGAATCGCATTGTCTAGGACATTACTAGTCACTTGCTGTAAGGCGCTTTCCTCCGTATACAACTGACAAGGTTCCATGTCCGTTGTAATCGTTGTAGATTTTTGTTCCAACTCTAGAGCAAACATGTTTATATGCAATTGAATTAATTCTTCTAAGTCTACTTCTTTCTTTTGGGTAGGTAACGCCTCTTTATTGTCGCCCCACTCTTTTAATTGATCCAGTTGTTCCATGAAAAACGTTAGTCGTTCTGCTTGTTTATACAAAGAATCATATACTGCTTCGTCCCCTTCAATAACACCTTGCTTTAGTGCTTGTAAATAGCCTGTTAAAGAAGCCAAAGGAGTGCGAATTTCATGTGATAAATCTGTCAGTAATTTTTCTCTTTCATATTCATTTTTTTGTATATGTTGAATCATCACATTGTATTGATGAATCAATTCTCCCAGTTCATTATCTTGCGGATAGGAAACAGTTGTTGGAAAGATCCCTTGTTGCATTTTCTTCGTTGCCTCAATCAATTGTTGGATTGGATCTAACATTTTTTTCGTTACATAGTGGTGTATAAAGCTACCAGCAATCATTGCAACAACACTTATAGTGATAAAATATTGCAGTAGAGATTGATTGAATTGTCCTTGTCGTTCCCCATCTACTGTGTCGATTCCTTCGACTAAAACACAAGCAGAACTATAAATTGCCCAACTACTAATTCCAATAGCTACTGCAATAACGATGACATGGACAATCGTTAGTTTCCAAATAAACCGTTTTGGCATAAGTGATTGAATTTTACTGCGTAGAGACAAATTTATACCCCATTCCTCGCACGGTTTGAATTCGAGTTGGACGTGCTGGGACATCTTCTATTTTCTCGCGCATTTTTTTAATGTGGGCATCTATCGTCCGATCTAAAATGGCTTGTTGTTCTGTTGGATAGATTTCTTCAATTAATTGTTCGCGTGAAAAAACAACACCAGGATGTTGCATGAAAAAGTACAGTAACTGAAATTCATGTTTCGTCATATGGATTTTCTCTTGATATAAAAGGACTTCCCCTTTTCGAGGCATTAAACAAAGGCCATTTGAAACAAGCTTTTGGCAAAATTGTCCAGTCCTTCTAAAAACTGCTTCGACTTGTGCAATCAGCTCATCTGGATCAAAGGGTTTTGTCATGTATGAATCTGCACCCATTCGCAACCCTGCAATTTTATCATCGACACGTGATTTGGCCGAAAGCATAATAATAGAAACATCTTCCCCTCGTTCTTCTTTCACCCAAGCACAAAACTCTTCCCCACTTAGTTTTGGTAACATTAAATCAAGAACAATCAAACAAGGATGGAATTGCAAAAATAAATCTTTTGCTTCCATCCCGTCTTTCGCTTCAACGACATGATATTCGTTTTTTTCTAGATAGATTCGAATGAGGTTTCGAATCATTTCATCATCTTCTACCACGAGGATTGTTTCTTTCATCAGAAAAACACCACCTCTGTATTTTTACGATTAATCAATGTCCGAGAACACATCTACCATCATGTCGTAGTTCATTGGCCCTTGAGCAATGTTTACAATTAAACCGTCAGAATCAAGAAGATACGTTGTTGGCATTACCTGAACGCCATAACGGTAAGTTACTTCAAGAGATTCATCAATTACAACTGGTAATGTTAAACCAAATTCATCAATAAATTCAGGTACATCATCTGTATTCTGCTCTCTTTCGTACATGTTTACCGCTAACACTTGTACATCACTTTCTTCATGGAACTTTTGCATGTCTGGCGCTTCTGCTCGACACGGTGGACACCAGGATGTGAAGAAGTTTAGAAATACTGGTTTTCCTTGTAAGTCAGATAGTTTAAGGGACTCCCCGTCAAGTGTTTCTAATTCAAAGTCCGGAGCGCGGTTTCCTTTTTCTAACCCGACTTCGATTCCATCTTCTTCTCCGTCCTCTTCTGAAAGAACACTTTCATTTTCTTCAGCTTTTTCTTCTTTATCCGAAGATAATACAAAGTCATATAATGCCCAACCAAACATCGCTACAACAACTACAATCAGTAGAACACGTTTCATTTATGATACCTCCATCATTTAACCTAAATTTGTCAGCCAAGAATCTTCTATTAAGCGTAAAAAGAATGAAGAGATTTTCGTCATTTGTCCAGAAAATAATACGAGACCCATAATAATCATAATGGATCCGCCAACCTTCATAATCTTTTCACTGTATCTTACAATCCAGCGGGCTCCACCGATGAAGAATGTAAGTACA
>DATGUV010000169.1:0-2909 GCA_035301025.1 Bacillota bacterium
ATCAAAGCAATGGTTCTTCCGATACCAATTGGAACAATGTCTCCGTAACCTATTGTTAGTAAAGTAACGCCACTAAAATACATAGAATGAATCAACTTGCCCATTGACGATACTTCTTCAACCGCACCATCCTCTATGAGAATTGTGGTATGAAAGGATAAAGCAAAATAAATAACACCAAAACCGATAATAATGGTTGAATATAAGATGATTAGTGCATAAAACAACTCCATAGAAAAAGAACTTTCCTTTAACCGAGCTTCTTCATTATTTGGTTTATTTTTTATAAAGTCATATATACTTTTACATAAGATGAACACTACACACCCAATTCCAAACCATACAATTCTAGGCACTTCATTTCCTCCTCTTTTAAACCATATGCTTAAGAAACGATAAGCTTGTCTAAAAAGAAGAAAGAATCCGACTCATTGGTGAGTTCGGATTCTTCATGAAATAAATATTAGTTATACTTGAATTTCTTCTTTATGATCTAAGTCTTGAACTTGATATAAGTCATAATAGTGACCCTTTTGTTGCATGAGTTCTTCATGGGAACCGGATTCTTGAATCTCCCCATCTTGAACAACTACAATTCGATCAGCATGCGTAATCGTCGCTAATCGATGGGCAACGATAAAGGTCGTTCTCTCAGAAGCTAATTTTTCCATTGCCTGTTGGATGCTTTGCTCACTTTCTAAATCAAGTGCAGATGTTGCTTCATCAAATATGAGTATTGGTGGATTCATTAAAAACACTCGAGCAATTGCAACTCGTTGTTGTTGACCACCGGATAACTTCACTCCACGTTCTCCGACTAGAGTTTCATACCCTTGAGGAAGTGCTTCAATAAAGTCATGAGCATTGGCCGCTTTAGCAGCAGTGACTACTTCTTCCATAGAGGCTTCAGGATTCCCCATGCGAATATTTGTTGCTATGGAATCACTAAATAATATATTGTCTTGCAGGACCATCCCAATATTACTTCTTAAGGAACGTGCTTTCATATCACGGATGTCCGTACCATCAACTTTAATCGCACCACCTGTCACGTCATAAAACCTTGGAAGTAAGCTAATTAAGGTAGACTTTCCTCCCCCACTCATCCCAACTAATGCAATGGTTTCACCTTTATGGACGCTTAGGTTGATGTTTTTTAGTACTGGGACATCTGTGTCATATTCAAAGGAAACATTTTCAAAGGAAATATTTCCTTGAACGACACCGACATCAATCGCGTCTTCTCGATCCTGAATATCATATGGTTCATTATAAAACTCAAACACTCGGTCAATAGATGCAATCGATTGGGTTAACGAAGTGGATGCGTTAATCAATCTTCGTAAAGGACTATATACTCTTTCCATATACCCAACAAAAGCAACCATAGTACCAACAGATAAATCTGAGGTGATTGCTTGATATCCAGCAAAGGCAATCACTAATAATGGTGCTAAATCAGAAACAGTATTCATTACAGCGAATGTTTTCGCATTCCATTTCGTATGTGAAATTGCTGCATGAAGAAAGTTCCCATTTCGTTCTTTAAATAACTCTTGCTCATGGTCTTCTAGAGCGAAACTTCGAGTGACCTGCATACCTTGCACTCGTTCATGAAGGTGTCCCTGAACTTCCGCTAACGCTTGAGATCGTTCTCTCGTTAATTTGCGCAATCTACCATAAAAGTACTTCACTGCAATACCATAAATAGGAAATAGCATAATGGCTACGAGTGTTAACGGTATATCCATCGTTAACATAATAATGATAGCAATTAAAATAGTTGTTAAATCCAACCAAACGTTCATTAATCCTGTCACTACAAATACTTTCGTTTGCTCGACGTCGTGTATTACCCGGGAAATAATTTCACCTGTTTTCGTATTGGAATAATAACGCAAGCTTAGCTTCTGTATATGATCGAACAATTTATCACGAATATCATATAAAATTTTACTACTAACAAGTTGAGCTAAATATTGGCGGTAATATTCTACTGGTGGTCGTAAAAGTAGAAAAATCGTTAACGCAATTCCCATTAACCAATATAAATCTCTCAATTTTTCTGATTGGGATAATGCAGATTCATCAATAATTCCATCAATAACATACTTCAAAATGAGCGGGGTTAATAAGGGAATTGCAAATTTAACAACTCCAATAAGAACGGTAGCTACAATTTGCCACCAGTAAGGTTTTACAAATGTCAAATATTGTCTAATTGTTTTCATAAATTCTTTCTGTCATCCCCTCATGTCTTCGAAACTTCCTCATATAAATAGATCATCACATATTTATCTAGCTTATCACACTTCTTCTTATGTCAGAACAAATACGCTTATGCACACGAACATAGAAGAGAATATATGTGTTTGAACAACCCTAAAAAAGCTATATCCCAAAGGACATAGCTTTTTTAGAAGGTTCATGAATATCATAATATGTGTGCGTCTGTACAACTATAATCTGTAGATTTCATCGTTTTCTCATATCTACACTTTGTAGCAGTATCAACACATTTGACCATTATGAAATTCATTTAGATATATGTTATTGTTTGTTTTGTTGTGATTGTTTGTTTTGTTTTTTCACTTCTTGTACATCTGTTTCTGAACCAAATTCAGTTCCGAACTGTTGGTTTTGTTGTTGGTTCTGCTTTCTCACTTGTTCAACATTTGTACCAGTTTTTGTTTTCTTTGTATTGTGATTATTTTTCGTCATCGATATCACCTCCACAGTTATTAACTTCTCCAAATAAATTGTTCTTATCCATTTTTTTATGAATCAATTTATTCTAAAGGAAAATTTAATTTGTGAAGAAAATACAAAGATTCGACACCTGAGTGAATTTCATAATTACCCACATTAGCTATTTGAATACAATATGTAGTTTCCAGCGTCTTAGCGGA
>DATGUV010000170.1:0-4271 GCA_035301025.1 Bacillota bacterium
AAAGTTTGAATCATAGTGAGTACACTCACTATTATATTGGCATCAGCTATTGCTGACTAAAATTCAAAAAATTAACGAGTAAACATGTTACATGTTTCTCTTACCATAATGATTGTTCTGTTCAGTTTTCAAGGAACAAATTGCATGTCGCTTTGTTGGCGACTTTTCTAGATTAACATACTGACTTTACAAAGTCAATAAGTTTTTATTTCAAACATGTTGCGTTTCAGCAACAGGAATAAATATACCACGGTCTTAAAAAGCTGTCAATAATCTTTCTTCAATTTTCTCATGACACATGAATGAATTTCATCATGCATATTTTGTTCTACTCAACTACAACATGTCGTTCCGCTAAGTCCTTCAAAACCCATGTTATAGTTAAATGGATGATTTTGGTAGTTTTGAAATTCGCTCACATAAGATCCTTTTTAACTTAATATAACGAAAAACTCTGTTTTAAATCGTTCAAAATATTTTCATTCCGCTAAAGTAGTAATACCCTATACTAAAATCTTAAATCCCTTTTTATGATTGCAAACCATCTAAACACATTCTCATCATTCGTGTTTGAACCTAATGAAGAAATGTCCTTTTTTGGATATATATAAAAGGATTATGCCCTAATTTTATGCTATAATTAATGTCGGATTGTTTGAAGGAGGATATTTAATGTCACAACTTGTATATTCAAATAAAATAAATAAAATACGTACTTTTGCATTGAGCCTTGTTTTTATAGGTATTGGAATTATGTATATTGGTTTATTAGCTCGAAAAATTCCGTGGCTTATGTTTACACTTTTCATACTTGGGGTTCTTTTTGTTATTTTAAGTACCGTGGTCTATTTCTGGATTGGAATGCTATCCACTAAGACCATATCTATTATATGCCCAAATTGCGAGAAACCTACGAAAATGCTTGGAAGAGTAGATGCTTGCATGCATTGCGATCAACCGTTAACAATGGATAAGGAATTAGAAGGTAAAGAATTTGATGAAAAGTACAATTCGCGTAAGTATAAACGAGAAGAACAATCACATAAATAATTTTAAAAATATACACAAAAAAGCCAAACGATAAATCGTCTGGCTTTTTTATATTTGTTATGCTAATATTTTTCTGCAATCATCACATTTTCCGTACAATTCCATTCGGTGATGACTCACTTCAAATCCTGTCACTTTTTCAGCGAGTGACTCAACCTCATCTAATGGTGGATAATGGAAATCAACAATTTTTCCACAATCTTCGCACATAATGTGATAATGATCCGACATGTTGCAATCAAATCGGCTTGAATCATCGCCATATGTTAATTCCCTCACTAAACCTACTTTTCGCAACACGCGTAAATTATTGTACACAGTGGCGACGCTCATATTCGGGAACTTCTCCTCTAATGCTTTATAAATTTCATCTGCTGTTGGATGAGCCTCCGATTCTAGAAGGTACTCAAGAACCGCATGACGCTGTGGCGTAATACGAATCTCTTCTTCTTTTAGAGTATTGATTGCTTGTTGTATTTTACTTTCAACCACTGTCATGCACCTCGCTTTCTATCGATCAGTTATATCGTAAATCCTATTATTAAATTATAATCTTTATAATTAGTGTACTGTCTTATCCCCTATCTGTCAATGTAAGTGTATTATTAGAAGAGACGTTTTATACCAAAAACTAGACATCTGCACGCAGGTGAGTTTCCTGTCCCCCTAAACCATGATTTACGAATCGAGCAGCAACAAATAATAAATCTGACAAACGATTTACATAAGAAATAACAAGTGGATTCACGTTCCCAGTCTCTTGCTCCATTGTTATTATTCTTCTTTCAGCACGACGAGCTACGGTTCGCGCGAAATGTAGTTGAGCACTTACTGGATGCCCTGATGGAAGGATAAAGTTATCAAGTATCGGTAAGTTTTTATCCCACGTATCAATGGATGTTTCTAAATCATCAATATGCTTTTGTTTTAATTTCCATGCTACTTCTCGTTCCTCAGGTGTAGCAAGCTCTGATCCAACATGAAATAAAATCGTTTGAATGGTATGCAGTGTATTCATAACAGATTCTTTCCCATCCCATAATTCACCTTGTAGTAGGCTTGCAGCAGTTCCTATAATAGAATTTAATTCATCAACTGTTCCGTATGCTTCCACTCGGATGTCATCTTTCGCAACTCTTTTTCCATGTACTAAGGATGTTGTTCCTTTATCTCCAGACCTTGTATAAATTCGCATATTAATACCCCTTTGAGTGATCAATAACATTTTTAAAATTATTTTCCCCAGATTCAAGTTGTGCAAGGTTATAAGCGAAAATCTCAAATGCTCTTGGCAAGTATTGTGGTGATTTACCTGATAAATGAGGTGTAATTGTTACATTTTTAGTCGTCCACAATGGATGACCTTTAGGAAGTGGCTCTTTTTCAAATACATCTAGTACAGCGTGTGATATATATTCGTTTTCAAGAGCTTTAATAATATCTTCACTTTTGACGAGATCACCACGTCCCATGTTAAGAAAAACAGCTTCTTTTTTCATTTGTTTAAAGTGATTCAATGTGAATAATCCTTTTGTATCTGGTGTGCTTGGTAGTACAGCAACGACATAGTCCGCTTCCTTGAGAACATCACTAATATGTTCAAAAGCAACTACTTTATCGAAATGCTCTACTTTTTTGTTTGACCGTGCAACACCATATGTCTTCATACGGAATGCTTTCGCTAATCGAGCAACTTCTTGGCCAATCGCTCCTGCACCTAGTACGACAATAGTGCTTTCACTAATTTCATTTATTCTTACAGAACGGTCCCAAATTTCATGTTTAGCATTTTCAAGTAGTTGGTCTTCTTGTCTTTTCACATGAAGAAGCATAGATATAGCATATTCAGACATTGGTACTGGGTGAATACCACGAGCATTTGTCACTAAAATATCTCGCTTCATGAGAGCCTCATGTGGTAATTGGTCAATTCCTGCCGATATAACCATTACCCATTTTAATGCAATCGCTTGTTTAATGAGTTCGTCTGTTAAATCTTCTCCATAGGTTACGATAACTTCAGCTTTTGCCAATAGATTAGAGTGTTCATGTAAGTTATTTACGAAATCGATAGAATGTTGTGGATGATCTTTCAGAAGTGATTCTCTTCTTTGTTCTGATGGTATCGTTGAAAATAGTATATTCATTGGTACTCCCCTCCAAAAACTGGTTTCAAGTATTGGTTTATGTGCTAATATATGTAATCTGAAATTGCGACACAACGACATCGTGTTGTTGAATGGAATCAATTTCACAATACGGATGGTATGCTATTTTACTTCAACATGTAGCTCCGATAAGACGCTGGAGACTACATGTTGGATTCAAAGCGTTAATTTTGGTAATTGGAAAGTCACTTCAATTGATAATGATGAAGTGCACATTTAGTTGGTTTTGGATAAAAACGTTCCGTCATACCTTCATATTTTTATGCTTTTCCTAAGGTTTAGTTAGCCAACTCTTCTTTAATATAAGCTAACGCACGTTCCACATGTCCTTTAACACGAACGTTTCGCATGTCATGTACAAGATTCCCTTCTGCATCAATAATAAATGTCGAGCGCACGATCCCATAGTACTCATTACCAAATGTTTTCTTCAACTTCCATACGTCATATAGTTCGGCAACTGCATGATCTTCATCAGCAAGTAAGTGGAATGGCAACTCATATTTATCAACAAACTTTTCATGTTTTTCAATAGGATCAGGACTGACTCCAATAATAACCGTATTTTGATCCGAGAAGTCCTTATGTGCATCTCTAAAGTCACACGCTTGTGTCGTACAACCTGGTGTCATATCTTTCGGATAAAAGTAAAGCACAACATTTTTCCCTTTAAAATCATCTAAAGATATATGGTTTCCTTCTTGATTCTTCAATGTAAACGTTGGTGCTTTTGTACCGATTTCTACCGTCATTATATATCCCTCCATAACAAAATAGTTCTCTCCCATTAAGGATAACGTATTCTTTTGAATTTTCATAGTATCCTCACTGCATTACTCCTTTTGTTGTGCATGAGATGATAGTAAACGGAATACGAATGCAGTAGGCAACAAATATCCAATAAGGGCTTCGATCAAAGCAATGGTTCTTCCGATACCAATTGGAACAATGTCTCCGTAACCTATTGTTAGTAAAGTAACGCCACTAAAATACATAGAATGAATCAACTTGCCCATTGACGATACTTCTTCAACCGCACCATCCTCTATGAGA
>DATGUV010000171.1:0-7767 GCA_035301025.1 Bacillota bacterium
TGAAATTTTAAATGCTGGAGCAAGCCTGTTAGGAACAAGTGCTGGAGTGAAAATTGTAAGTGGTGAAGGGGAAGCATTAACCGATTACTAATAGGAAGTAGCGCACTTCCATTCATCTGAATGAATTTCATAATGACCAAGATGAGCTACGTTTTTGTAACATGTATTTTCGAGGGATTGAACGAAATTACATGTTGCAAGAACATAGCATACAATACATATTATGAAAGTCATTAATCCGTAAAAACAGTGCTATAATGAAACCATGAAAATAGTCTACGTCGGTGTTCAACACATTTGATAGGTTGAAAAAAAGGTTGAATATTCCACAGTAGGATGTACATACACAACTGGATAAAGTAGGATGAAGAGAAGGGAAATACGTTACATATGAAAGACTTACAAATAGAACCAAGCAGCCCAACACCGATATACGAACAAATTGCACAATGGATGATTGAAAATATTCGTACAGGAAAATGGGAAAAAGGATACCAATTACAAGCTGAAGAGGATTTTGCGAAAGTGTTACACGTGAGTAGAGGAACATTGCGTAAGGCAATTTCCGTACTCATTGAACAAGGGTTACTCCTTCGTATGCAAGGAAAAGGGACATTCGTTCAAGAAGAAAAGATTTCGTATCCATTTGCTCAACAATTAATCTCTTTTGCTGAATCGATGGATGCTAAAGGATACGCCTATAAGACTACTGTCATTGATCAACGAGTGGAGCTTCCGAATAAAACGATTCAACAAAAGTTAGCGATTGATTCAACAGATGCGGTCCTTTATATAAAAAGGGTTCGATCGATTCAAAGTGAACCTGCAATTGTATTAGAAAACTGGGTAGTCATTAAACGATGTCCAGGAATTGAACAAGAAGATTTTCAACAAGTGAGTTTGTTTAATGCGATTGAACATCGTGCAAACGTTAAAATATCTTATGGTGTTCGGCACTTTGGTGCTGTTTCATTAAACGAGGAACAAGCACAATTATTACATGTCCATCCACAAGCACCAGTGTTGGCATTGAAACAAGTTACGTACAGTTCCGAGGAAGAGCCACTAGAATGCTCTCATGTTTTACTTCGGACAGACAAGTATGAAATTACATCTGTTTTAACTAGGTAAATGAATTTCATAAGGACCAAAATCAGCTATGTCACTACAACATGTAGTTTCGAAAGCTTCAACGGAACTACATGTTGTAGTGAAATGGCATAAAATACGTATTATGAAATTCACTAAGGTAAATGAATTTCATAAGGATTCACATTATACGTACATAAAACATGCCACTTTGAACGACTTACCGGAAGTGCATGTTGTATGAGCCTAGCATAACATACGTATGATGAGGTTCATTAAGGTACTAAAGGATACAGATGAAAAAAGAGCACAAACATAACAAAGAAGGTGAAAGCTGTGAATCACGCACAGAAAAAGATTGTCTCTATTGGGAGCTATAATGTGGGACTAACGTGTCATACTGGGAGAGTTCCTACGTGGGGCGAGACGTTAATTGGAAGCGGTTTTTCCGAAAGTTATGGAGGAAAAGGTGCGAACCAAGCCGTTGCCGCTGCAAAGCTTGGCGGAGACGTGACCTTTATTGGATGCCTTGGGGAGGATTCTTACGGAGATGATGGATTTGCACTCATGAATGATGTAGGTATTGATACATCTCATATCTTGCGTACAAATGAAGTCAGTACTGGTGTAGGAATTATTTTAATCAATGATGAGGGAGATAATTGTATTATCGTGGACTTAGGAGCAAATAATACATTACAACCGTCACATATGGATGCTTTAGAAGAAGTGATTGCTTCTAAAGATATTGTTATTTTTCAATTAGAAATTCCGTTAGAAACCGTAAAACGTGGAATGGAAATCGCTCACCGCCACGGAAAAACGGTTCTTTTCAACCCGGCACCTGCACAAATTGAGGCGATTGAACTGCTGCCATTAACAACGATTATAAATCCCAATGAATCTGAACTGTTAATTTTAAATGGACTTGACCCAAGCCAACAAGTGGATGATAAAACGTGTGAAGTATTAGCGCGTAATTTATTATCTAAGGGTCCTAAAGCAGTGATAGTTACTCGCGGGGAAAAAGATTGTATGGTCGTTACTTCAGAAGAGACTCATCTTATTCCTCCCATAAAAGTGGAGGCTGTTGATACAACTGGCGCAGGGGACTCCTTTACAGGGGCTTTAGCCATTGCACTTTCTGAAGGGAAAAACCTTGTCTCTGCTGTTACTTTTGCGAATGCTACAGGTTCTTATTGTGTCACGAAAAAAGAGGTCATTCCTGGACTTCCAACGCGTGAAGAATTGGAAGAGTTTCAAAAAACAATGAATAGAAATGAAAGCGGGGATACATATTGACGAAACATGTTTATTTAAACCACGACGGAGGAGTAGATGATTTAACATCACTTTTTCTTTTATCGCAAATGGAAGATGTTCGGTTATTGGGCGTTGGAGTCATTCCAGCAGATTGTTATTTAGAACCTGCTGTGTATGCAAGCCGAAAAATTATTGATCGATTTGGAGACTCAACTGTAGAAGTTGCACAGTCCAACTCACGGGGGAAACACCCATTTCCAAAAGATTGGCGAATGCATGCATTTTTCATTGATGCACTTCCATTATTAAACGAATCCGGAACAATGAAATCAAAAGTAGCTGAATTACCAGCTCACCAACATATGATTCAAGCAATCAAGAACAGTGAAGAACCTGTTACATTACTATTTATAGGACCTTTAACAGACTTAGCCCGTGCGTTAGATGAGGCACCAGAAATTGAAGAAAATATTGAAAAACTCGTTTGGATGGGTGGAACCTTTTTAGAAAATGGAAACGTAGAAGAACCTGAACATGACGGAACAGCTGAATGGAATGCTTTTTGGGATCCAGATGCGGTTAAAAGAGTATGGGATAGTTCACTCACAATTGACTTAGTAGCACTGGAAAGCACAAATATGGTTCCATTAACGGTTGACGTTCGTAATCAATGGGCAGCTGAGCGCAGTGATATTGGCATCGACTTTCTTGGTCAATGCTATGCAATGGTTCCACCACTTGTACATTTTCAAACAAACTCAACATACTTTTTATGGGACGTTTTAACAACTGCTACCATTGGAAAACCTGAGTTAGTGAAACAAAAAGTTGTGAAAAGCATTGTTCATACAGAGGGAGCTAGCCAAGGTAAAACAGAAGTTTCTAAATCGGGTAGACCTGTAAACCTCGTGTATGAAGTGGAACGTGATGCATTTTTTGAGTATATAACAGATCTTTCAAGACAACAACAGTGAGGTGAGAAAGATGAAACGGATCATTATCGATACAGATACTGCTGGGGATGATACGATTGCACTCCTCACAGCAATACATCATTTTAATGTAGAAGGGGTTACGATTACTGGTGGGAATGTAGCATTTGACCAAGAAGTAGAAAATGCTCTCTATACGATCCAAGTAGCCAATTCTGAGAAATATATTCCTGTATATAAAGGATTTGAAGGTCCACTCTTAGCAACTGGTGAGCAAGCTCATCAAACTGTGGAAGATGTCCATGGAAGTGATGGCATGGGTGGTGCGAACTTTGAAAAAGCAACCCAGCAACCAGAAGAAGGGCATGCCATTGATTTTATCATTCAAAAAGTGAAAGAAAACCCAGGGGAGATTTCATTACTTGCCATTGCTCCTTTAACAAATATAGCGATGGCCATGAAAAAAGACCCAACCATCATTAAAGATATTCCACACATTTATATAATGGGTGGAACGAATAATGCCCTAGGTAATATTACCGCAGCTGCAGAATACAACTTTTGGGTAGACCCTGAAGCAGCGAATATTGTATTACATTCTGGTGTACCGATTACGATGGTTGGCTGGGAAATGTGTACAACTTATTCTATAATGGATGATGAGGACCATGAAGAAATTGCTGCACTTGAAACGAGTGGATCTGATTTCTTTATCACCATTAATAAAGTCGTTAAAAAGTTTAATAAACAGGTTCATCGATTAAATGGGACAACCCATCCAGACACACTACTCGTCGCTATTGCAGGGAATGAAGACATTATGACAAGATCCCATGAATATTACGTAGACGTGGAAACAACAGGAACGCTTACACGTGGATATAGTTTAGTGGATATTAATAACCGAAGTGGCAAGAAGCCAAATGTACGCGTTTGTGAAGCGATTGATCGACCATTATTTAAGAGAACATTACTAGAGGTATTACAAGCTATTAAGTAAATGCTAACGGTGTTTGGGTATGACTCAAACACCGATTTCAAAGGAGGTTCTATGATGCAATATGTATGGGGATTATTTGGTATTGCCACAATTTTAGGAATTGCATTCTTGTTATCCAGGCACAAAAAAGCAATTAAACCACGGACAGTTATAGGAGCATTAGTGATTCAATTTATCTTCGGGTTCATCGTTTTGAAATGGGATTTTGGAAAACAAGTGTTCCAAAAAATCACAGCTATTGTTCAAAGCATTATAGACACTTCTACTGAAGGTATTGACTTTGTGTTTGGCGGAATGTTTGCTGCTGAAGGCATTGGTTTTGTATTTGCGTTCCAAGTATTAACTGTTATTATTTTCTTTTCATCTTTGATTTCTGTCTTATTTTATTTAGGAGTTATGCAACTGTTGACGAAGATTGTTGGAGGATTTTTAGCGAAAATCCTCCAAACAACCCAACCAGAATCCATGTCTGCAGCAGCAAATATTTTTGTTGGGCTAACAGAAGCACCGTTAGTCATCAAACCGTATATTGAAAAAATGACAAAGTCAGAGTTATTCGCGGTTATGACCGGTGGAGCTGCATCGGTTTCTGGTTCAGTACTTGTCGGTTATTCATTACTTGGTGTACCCCTTGAATATTTAATTGCTGCAGCATTTATGGCAGCACCAGCAGGATTGCTCATTGCTAAAATGTTAATTCCAGAAACAGAACCAGTAGAAGAAACACAAGTCGTAAAAATTGAAAGAGATTTAGAATCTGTAAACATCGTTGACGCAGCTGCTAAAGGGGCTATTGTCGGTCTTGAATTAGCATTACATATTGGTGCGTTAATACTTGCGTTTATCTCATTAATTGCACTTGTGAACCTGGGACTTGGATGGATTACGAATATCTTCGGATTAGAAAGCATTACCCTTGAATCAATTTTAGGAATCATCGTGGCACCTCTTGCGTTTGCAGTTGGTGTTCCTTGGGAAGAAGCGGTTCAAGCCGGATCTTATATTGGTCAAAAGTTCGTATTAAATGAGTTTGTTGCATTTGGTTCTTTTGCAAATGATATTGCACAGTTATCAGATAAAACGGTCATGGTTGTTAGTTTTGCATTATGTGGATTTGCAAACTTAGGTGCTATGGGAATGTTAATTGGTGGAATTGGCGGTTTAGCACCATCACGCCGCACCGACTTAGCCCGTTATGGTTTCCTAGCGATTATAGGGGGAACGTTAGCGAACTTACTTAGCGCCGCAATTGCAGGAATGTTATTATAACTGATCCGTTGATGGATAGAAAAAAGCTACGTTCATTAGGAAAATACCTAGTGAATGTAGCTTTTTTTGTAGGTTGTTTTATTCTTTGTTTTTTTCTGCATTCCACGCTGTCATTCCACCATCAAGGACCTTCACTTGATACCCTTGAAGGGCTAAAATATGAGCACATTTCGTTGCAGAATTACCTGTTGTACATGTGAAGACTACTTCTTCGTCCTTTGAAAATGGAACGTCTATAGGCTTACCTGTTGATTCCATCGCAAATATTTCTGTTTTTGGAATGTTTAGCACTGTTGCATGTTCATGGGTAAGATGATTTGCTGCAAACTTTTCACTTGCTCGTACATCAATGATTTTTGTCTGTTTTGTTTGTAGTTGTTCATGTAATTGATGTGGTGACATCTTTTTCACGATATACCTCCTTCAATTATGCTATGTAATTTCACGTAGCACTTCTACCTTTATAATAAATAAAAGTGTGATTTCTCCATATACTATCATATATACGAATATTGGAGGAAATGGTATGGCTTTAAACATAACGGAAAAAATCATTCAAAAACATTTAGTATCAGGTAGTATGAATCCTGGTGAAGAAATTGGTCTTCGGATTGACCAAACACTTACACAAGATGCAACAGGAACACTTGTCATGTTAGAACTTGAAGCAATGGGAGTAACGGAAGCCCAAACCGAAGCATCAGCTCAATATGTAGATCATAACTTAATTCAAGTAGATAGTAAAAATCCCGATGACCATTTGTTTTTACGAAGTGCTGCGCAAAAGTTTGGACTTTATTACAGCAAGCCTGGCAATGGTGTCAGTCATCCAGTGCATATGCAACGATTAGCGAAACCAGGAAAAACATTACTTGGATCAGACAGCCATACGTGTGCAAATGGTTGTATGGGTATGTTGGCGATGGGAGCTGGTGGGGTAGACGTCGCACTTGCAATCGCAGGAAAACCAATTTATATTACGATGCCTAAAGTATGGAGGATTCATGTTACAGGACACATGCCTGATTGGGTAAGTGCGAAAGATGTCATTTTGGAGATGTTACGAAGGCACGGAGTAAAAGGGGCTGTAGGGTGTGTCCTTGAATATGACGGGCCTGGATTAAAGGAATTATCAGCCATGGACCGACATGTCATCGCAAATATGGGGGCAGAATTAGGAGCGACAGGATCTGTTTTTCCTTCTGATGATGAGATAAAACGATTTTTAACAGAACAACAACGCTCAGAAGATTGGCTGGAATTATCAGCAGATAAAGGTGCCACCTACGATATAGAAGAAGAATTGAATTTATCTGTGTTAGAGCCTCTCATTGCCAAACCATCTAGCCCAGGAAATGTTGTTTCGGTATCAGAAGTAGCAGGAACACCGATTTATCAATCCTATATCGGTTCTTCGGCCAACCCTGGATATCGAGATTTTGCAGTGGTTGCAGAAATTGTGAACCATCAACAAGTGGCTGAGGATGTATCCTTTGATATTAACCCAACTTCTAGACAAATGTTGACAGATCTTGTGAAGGAAAGTCATGTTGCTAGTCTGCTTCAAGCGGGTGGACGACTACATCAAGCGGGATGCAATGGATGTATCGGTATGGGACAAGCACCTGCAACGGGAAGAAATAGTCTACGAACCACACCGAGAAATTTTCCGGGAAGATCTGGTACGAAAGAAGATAGTGTATATTTATGTAGTCCAGAAACGGCTGCAGCTTCCGCTTTGACAGGGGAAATTACGGATCCACGAACATTATCGATTAAATATCCAACCATTAAACCTTTACACAATCCAACTGTTGATACACAATTACTTGACCCGCCATTGCCCCTTGAAGAAGCTACGTTAGTGGACTTGCACAAAGGTCCAAATATCGCCTCCATACCCGCTATGGAAAAAATGCCCGACAGCATGGAAATACCTATTTTATTAAAAATGGGTGATAACATTTCTACAGATGAAATTTTAGCAGGTGGTGCCAGAGTCCTTCCATACCGAAGCAATTTACCGGAAATTAGTAAGTTTTCCTTTGAGATTATTGATCCAACGTACTATGACCGAGCGAAAAAATTGGTAGATACGGGAGGACATGGAATTATAGGTGGATACAATTATGGGCAAGGATCGAGTCGGGAACATGCAGCTCTTGCTCCACGATTTTTAGGATTACAAGTAGCACTTGTGAAAGATTTCGCTCG
>DATGUV010000172.1:0-5937 GCA_035301025.1 Bacillota bacterium
ATTGGGTAATTAATTCATTGAATCGTCTTTGGTCCACCTTATGTCCGTCTAATAATAATGGCAATGTAATATTCTCTTCCACCGTTAACACTGGGATAAGGTTATAAAATTGATAAATAAGACCAATTTGACGTCTTCTAAAAATAGATAAATTTGTTTCATTTAAATTGTAAATATCCGTATTTTCAATGGTTACTTTTCCGCTCGTTGGTCTGTCTACACCTCCAATCATATGCAGTAAAGTAGATTTACCTGAACCAGACGCTCCGATAATGGCAACAAACTCTCCCTTTTTTACAGAAAAAGATACATCATCAAGAGCTTTTACTGCAGTTTCACCTGTTCCATATGTTTTTGATAAATGTTCAACTGTTAAAATATCCATACAATAACCTCCACGAAATCTTTATACTCTTATCATATAAATGTAAAGTGACTCTTGAGTGAATCTTAAGTGACATTTTCGTCACTTGTGCAGTTTTTTCTACGTAAGATATTTTTCATGGTAAAAAGTTATTGTAAAAGTAGTTCCTTCTCCTAATGTACTATCTACTTCAATAGATCCTTGTTGATTTGTAATAATGCTGTGAGCCATTGCCAGACCAATACCTACACTATCTTCCTGGGCGTGGGCTCCTTTATAAAAACGTTTAAAAATTTGGGTTTGCTCTGTTAATGACATACCAGGTCCCTCGTCACTTATTTGAATTTGTGTATACAGTGGGTTTGAATGCCAAGAGATTTGGATGCCTTTTCCCCCCAGAGAATGATCTACACTATTGTTCATCATATTCATAAGAGCTTCAGCAGTCCATTTTTGATCACAATAGATGGTTGTGTTTTCATTTCCTGTAACGAGGATGTTTTCCTTTATCCCTTGCATGTGTTCAAGAACATAATCTATGAAATCTCGTACACACATTTGTTCTTTCGTAAATTGCACGGTACCTGCATCAATTTTTGATAACTTTAACAATGAAGAAACGAGCCAATCGATTCGTTCTAATTGTTTTAATAAGAGACTTGAAAATTCCTGACGTTTTTCCTCTGACAAATTAGAAGAGGATAAAAAATCTGCCATCATTGTCATGGACGTTAGTGGTGTTTTCAATTGATGGGAAATATCTGAAATTGAATCCATTAAATGTACTTTATCATTGTGTAATGCACTTCCTTGTTCAGCCAATGTGCTCGTTACTTTATAGATTTCGTTTTTGAGAATACTCAGCTCCCCTTCCACGTTGTCTCGCACGTCAAGAGTATAATTTCCGCTACTAATTTCTCGAACATATTCAGATAGTTTTTTAATATGACGATACCTTCTTTTTGTAAAAATGATATATAAAAACATATACATCATTCCAACTATTCCTACGAGAATGCTTGAGGAGATATTGGAAAAACGAGCTACAGAAATAGAAATAATAAAGATAAGAACAACCATCAAAAGAAATAATTTAATTTCTTTATTGCGAAGCATCTACATCACCTATTTTGTATCCTACACCTCGAACCGTCGCTATGAAAGTAGGCTTTTGTGGATTTTCTTCAATCTTTTCTCTTAAGCGTTTAATATAGACAGTTAACGTGTTATCATTAACAAATTCTCCAGCAGCATCCCAAAGCTTGTCCAAGATTTGCTCCCGCTCTAGTATTTGAGTTGGATTGGACACGAAAATGAGAAGCAGACGATATTCCATTGCTGTAAGCTCTACTTCAGTATTGTTCCTAAAAACTTTTCCTTGCATAGTATCGATTGTCACATGACCAAAACGTTTGATATGGGTTTCTTTTTGTACATGTTTTTCATATCTTCTTAACACCGAATGAATACGTGATATCAGTTCTCGGATTCGAAAAGGCTTCGTAATATAATCATCTGCTCCCATATCAAGACCCATGACAACATTCACTTCATCATCCATTGCTGTTAAAAATATGACAGGCAAGTCCCTTTTTTCTTTCACCTGTTTGCATAAGTCATAGCCACTTCCATCAGGCAATGACAGATCAAATAAACATAATGTAATTTCATCCATTCGTGATGCAATCACTTCTGAAGCATCTTTATATGTATGAAAAATAATTGTTTCATAATTTTCTTGTTCCAATGAATAGATTAATCCTGTAGCAATTGGTTTATCATCCTCTACAATCAATATTCTCATCCCGGTCCCCCCTTACTTTCCTGTAGTTATCGTATCATACCTATTACTGATTATGTATTTTTCCCATAAAAAAAAGAGCGGAACCGATGTCCACTCTTTCAACACTCTTATGCATGGTGTCTATATGTATCGAGGATTGCTGTAACAATAAATCCAATTGCTGCAGAAAAAATGCATGCAAGTCCCCATCCACCAAGACCAGCGCCTAAAATAAATGTTCTTTCTACAATGGTTGCAAGTAAGAGTAAAACAAGCCCTCCCATAAATAGTGCGAAAAACGGATAATAAGGGGCGTACGTTGCTTTGAAATTCACTCGTGTTAAAATGAATCCTAAAACAACTGCAATTACTGTCATTACAATACCAATTATAAATACCGATTGAATCATTATCTCACCTCATGTACGATAAATAAATATTCCTCACTTCGTATATAATACAATTCCCATCATGTAAAGTCAATGAAAGTGTGTGAAACCATTCCTTCTTCATTAGATTGTCAAATGCTCGTTCTATTATACACGAACACGTAAAAATTAAACGTTCTTTCTTCGTCAAATAATCAACCGCAACAACCATTCCTCCCCTCCTCTTTTACTTTCAGACGAATATCTATATATGGATGACATACATATATACAAACAGTTTATTCCTTGATTGAACAGGCTGTTTACTATTTTTTATGAAAGAAAGGAGGGTATGAATAATGAAGAGAAGCTTTATGATTCAAATTGTTGTTGCTTTTATTCTTGCAATTATTGTGGGAGTAATTTTTAAAGAGGAAGCTAAACATGTGCAACCTTTAGGAGACCTTTTCCTAAGATTAATTAAGTTTATTATTGTTCCACTTATACTATCGACCATTATTGTCGGTGTTACGAGTGCAGGTGATGTGAAAAAGCTTGGAAGACTTGGCGGAAAAACGATTAGCTATTATTTAGTAACAAGTTTCATTGCAATCTCTCTAGGACTCGTTGCTGGATTTATTTTCTCACCTGGAACTGGAGCGGATGTAACGATAGCTGGTGACGTTACTTCAAATGAAACGGAAGGTGTCGTGCAAACGTTACTTCAAATAATACCAACGAATCCTGTGGAGTCCTTAGTAAATGGAGATATGCTACAAATTATCTTTTTCGCTATTTTTATTGGTATTGGAATTATTTTAATTGGGGAAAAAGGAGCACCTGTAGCGGCGTTTTTTGATGGCTTTGCTGAAATTATGTACAAAGTAACTGCGATTGTTATGGTCGTAGTGCCGTTAGGGATTTTCGGATTGCTCGCTCCAATCGTGGGAGAACATGGCCTTTCTGTATTGCTTCCTTTAATGAAATTAATTGTTGCTATGCTCGTTGCCTGTATAATTCATGTAGGAGTCGTCTATTCTTTAGCTGTAAAATCCTTTGGAAAGATGAATCCAATTACTTTTTTCAAAGGGATCTTCCCTGCTGCAGCTGTTGCTTTTAGTACGAGTAGTAGTGCAGGAACGTTACCTGTTACAATGAAAAACACGGAAGAAAATCTTGGAGTATCTAAAGAAACGAGTAGCTTCGTCTTACCTCTTGGAGCTACTATTAATATGGATGGAACTGCTATTTACCAAGGAATAGCTGTCGTATTTATCGCTCAGTATTTTGACGCCACATTAACGTTTGCTCAAATTGGAATGGTTGCTCTTGTAGCAACACTAGCATCGATCGGTACTGCAGGTGTCCCTGGTGCAGGTCTTGTGATGCTAACAATGGTACTAGCCGCTGTTAATTTGCCATTAGAAGGAATAGCCCTTATAGCTGGAATTGACCGGATTTTAGATATGATGCGTACTTCTGTAAATATCATGGGAGATGCTTCTGCAGCAGTTGTTGTGGATACTTCAGAAGGAAAGCATCCGCCATTGCCAGAAAAGGTGTGAGTTTGATTGTCAAATGGAACAAAAACCATCTTCCTCCGTTAACGTTTACCGGAGGAGGATGGTTTTATTTTTGCAAAGCGTATACATCATCTAATTTACTCATAAAATATGTGCGAGCATCTTCAATTCCTTCATTGTAAAAAAATGCTCCACACTCATTTACTAAAAAGTCACATAAGAGCATTGCTTTTAATTCGCCAATTTCTTCATCATGGACCTCTTGAAAATGTTCTTTAATCTTTTCAATGCAAGTATTCATTTCCTCTGTTGAAAGCTTCATATCCTTTCTCATCTTTTTCACCACCAAACATGCGCTTATGATGTCCGATTAGCCACACGGCCAATTTGTCCATCTTCAAGGCGCACTTTTATTCCGTGAGGGTGAAAAGGTGAATTTGTTAATACATTTTTTACCCTCCCAGGAGTTTTGTTTCCGGTACGTTGATCCTTTTTTAATACTATTTCTACCTCTGCTCCAATGGGAACTTCTGAGCGATACCGTCCATCCATACGTGTCATCCTTTACGTGATCATTTTTGAATATGATTTAAAGTGAAATCTGGCTTGATGATACCAATTGTTTCTTTACGAGCGTTTGTTACAGGAACTGCAGCATGTTTTTTCAACTTTTTACGGGTTGCTTCACTACCTATCTTTAATTGACGGATGACCTCCATAGCTGCCACACTTGTCCCGCGGCCATTCCCGTCTTCAACCTTGATAGCTACTCCAATCCCTTTTTCCGTATCTCCGAAGCAATGCACCCCTTCTGCTCCACCTTTAGCGACAATCCGTCCTTGAAAAGCTTGCATTAAATCGGTATCAAATCTGTCGGTTCCCGCGACCATTTCGGGATAAGTCGTCATTGCTGTACATACTTCCCGGAGGGCCTGTTTATCTGTCACTTGTCCTTCTTCCCATGTATCTGGTTGGGCTAATCGAGCAAAACTTAAAGCGATATGATATAAAGGTAGCTGATGTACTGGCACCCCACATCCGTCTACAGATGTTGCGATTGCTTCATTCGTAAAGGAACTTACTGTTGCAATTTCATCAATAATTTGTTGTTGATACGGGTGTTTAATTTCACGATATGTGTCAACTTCTAATTGTTGGTGGACACAACTCGTTAACATTCCTGCATGTTTTCCTGAACAATTACTATAATAAGGTGTGAGTTCTTTTCCTTGTTTGATGAGTTCAATATAACTTTCTCGATCTCTTGGAACATGTGTACCACATTGAAGAGCTGATTCTTCTAAACCAATCTTTTTCAGTACGCCTGCAACAGCTTCACGGTGAAAAGGTTCTCCACTATGACTTGCACAAAATAACGATAATTCCCGGTCGGTAATATCAAATGCTTTTCGTGCCCCACTTTTAACAACTGGCAGTGCTTGAAACGGTTTCATTGAAGAGCGAGCGAATGTAAGGCGATAAGAGTCCCCATATGTTGCTATTACTTTTCCACTCGTATGCACAACTGCAACATGTATGTTATGACTGCTTTCTAAATAATCTCCACGGTACACTTGAATCGGTTTTGCTACTGTCATATTTTTCATCCCTTCCAACATTAGTTATGAACAACATCTACTCTTAATGAATGTCATAATACGCATGTTATGTCTATCCATACAGCATGTCGTTCCACTAAGATCCTTGAAACTACATGTTGTATGGAAAGATCTAATTTTGGTAATTATGAAATTCACTCATCTGTATATTTTATAGTAACATATTCTTTTTTAAACACCTTCTATCATGCTCCTAAGTTTCCTTCTTGCAACTTATTTTACATAACCGTAATATGTTGAATATAGAGATGAACGTTGCTATAGACCTACACAAGCCTCA
>DATGUV010000173.1:0-16318 GCA_035301025.1 Bacillota bacterium
ATGTGACCGAATAAGATGCTGAAGCGCCTAAACGGGAACGAGGGAACGCCAATGTGACCGAATGAGGTGCTGGAGCGCCTAAAAGGGAACGAGGGAACGGACAATGTGACCGAATGGGGTGCTGGAGAGCCTGAAAGGGAACGGGGGAACGCCCAATGTGACCGAATGGGGGGCTGGAGCGCCTGAAAGGGAACGAGGGAACGGCCAATGTGACCAAAAAGGAACAGCACCACCTAAATGGGAACGAGGGAACGGACAATGTGACCGAATGAGGTGCTGGAGCGCCTAAACGGGAACGATGGGACGGCCAATGTGACCGGGGACAAATGGAAACTACAATAAAGGGCACGATAACCATAATAAAACCTGCACGCTAGGCTGTGCAGGTTTCTAATCTATTAACGCATATGCATTTCACTTGGAACTTGGTTGTTGCGCTCACCGCGGTCGAGCTCGGCGATGCGTTGCATGTCTGCTTCGCTTAATTCGAAATCAAAGACAGACAAATTTTCTTTCATTCGCTTCGGTGTTGTTGTTTTTGGAATCGCGACGACTCCTGTTTGAACGTGCCAACGTAAAATGATTTGTCCAGGGGTTTTTCCGTATGTTTCTGCAAGTTCTTTGATCACTTCATTTTCTAACACATATGTCCCATTCATAAGAGGACTATATGCTTCTACCTGAATGTCGTGTTTTTCACAAAATGCTTTTAATTCCGTTTGTTGTAAATATGGATGATATTCCACTTGGTTCACAGTTGGCTTCACTTCACATTCTGTGAAAATGCGCTCTAAATGTTCAATATCAAAGTTGCACACACCAATTGCTTTGACGCGATCATCTTTGTACAATTTCTCTAGTGCTTGATACGTTTCTACGTATGTATCAAATTTAGGGGTAGGCCAGTGGACTAAATATAAATCCACATAATCAAGGCCTAACTTTTCTAGACTTTCATCAAACGCACGTAATGTATTTTCATATCCTTGGTCAGCGTTCCATACTTTTGTTGTGATGAATAATTCTTCACGAGGTACGTCACTTTGTGCAATCGCTTTTCCAACCCCTCGTTCGTTTCCATAAATCATTGCTGTATCAATTAATCGATAACCCGTTTGAATTGCCTCACCAACTACTTGTTCCGCTTCTTCATCAGGTATTTTCCATACTCCATATCCAAGCTGGGGAATGGGTACACCGTTATTTAATGTTTTCATTTCCATGAGCATCGCTTCCTTTCTATCTTTCTTTTAGTTTATCACGAGTACAATCATTTATGGAATGATTCCACTATTATCTTCATCACTTCCTGTCAAATATTGTCATCATTCAACTTAGCTATGCTACAGTATATGGAACAAGGATTAATCGTATTCATAAAAACGATGTTAAGGAGAACGTGTATGACTATTTATTTCGCAATCGTATTTTTTATGTTTGGAACAGTGTTTGGATCATTTTTTAATGTCGTTGGATTGCGGGTTCCAAAGGGAATGATGTTTGAATCTGAGCGATCCTATTGTCCATCTTGTTCCCATCAACTTCGCGCATGTGAGTTAATTCCAGTCCTGTCCTACGTGATTCAACGAGGAAAATGTCGGCATTGCAGAGCGCGCATTTCACCAATGTATCCATTTATCGAAAGTGTAACTGGACTATTATTTGCAAGTGCATTCCTATATTTTGGCTTACATCTTGAACTCATCACAGCTCTTTTATTGATAAGTATGTTGATGATTGTTTGGGTAACAGATTTGTCCTACATGATCATCCCCGATAAAGTGTTACTTTTCTTCTTACCTTTTTTCCTCATCATGAGGGTCCTCTCCCCTCTTGAACCTTGGTATGACGCACTCATTGGTGCAGTTGTAGGATTTGTTGTACTAGCAGGAATTATTTTAGTTAGCAAAGGTGGGATGGGAGGAGGAGATATGAAGCTTTTCGCGGTCCTAGGAATTGTGTTAGGTTGGAAGGCAACCTTACTCACGTTATTTTTAGCATCGCTCTTAGGCGCCGTCATCGGTGGCATCATTCTGCTCATTCAACAAGCAGACCGAAAACAACCGATTCCATTTGGCCCGTATATTATTGTCGCGGCCTTGATTAGTTATTTTTATAGTGAGGAAATTTTTTCGCTCTATGTATTGCTCTTTTAATCGAAGGAGTCTGTATATGCATCTGTCGTGGAAAGACAACAGTGAAATTCACACTACCCTGAGCATGCGATGGATCCTTAACAATTGAGATTTCATACGCCCATCAAACTCGAATGAGAAACTACAGAATCATCTCGGCAGTGTTTGTCTATAATATACATAAAACATAGCAGACATTGTCAACAATCACTCAAAAATTAATTGCCGCTTGGCTAAAAATTCAGATGACCTCCACAGGATGATTGTATAAAAATGCACGCGGGTACTAACAGGTGGATATTCATATTCCGCCCATTAAAGAAATACCGAACAATTAATTTTTTCGCGAAAGGATTTTGATGATGACTGATATACACACATTCAAGCCGCTTCCCCCATCTTTTTACACCCAGCCCGTCCGTGAGCTAGCGAGAAATTTGCTCGGTCACATTCTCGTGCACGAGACTGATAAGGGTGTGACTGCTGGGATAATTGTAGAAACGGAATGTTATCTAGGCATGGATGATCAGGCTGCTCATAGTTTTAAAGGACGCCGAATGAAGCGGACGGAAATTATGTATGATTCTCCAGGCCATGTATATATATATCAAATGCATACGCACAATCTCGTGAATGTTGTTGCTGGCGAAGAAGGAATTGCTCATGCGGTGTTAATACGTGCAGTTGAGCCTCTAGTCGGGATTAACCTTATGCAAAAGCGTCGCCCGGTTGATAAAATAACTAATTTAACAAGCGGTCCTGGTAAGCTGACGAGAGCTTTAGGGATTACAAAAGAGGCATATGGATCCACTTTCTTTAACCCGCCTTTGTATATTGCAAAGGGAGAAGACGTGAAAGATATTTCAGTTGGTAAACGGATCGGGATTGATAATTCTGGAGAAGCAAAAGACTATCCGTACCGCTTCTGGGAGACGGATAACCCATTTGTGTCCCGGTAACCATTACAGCACAATGACGTCCAATGGGAATTGGGAGTTTTTTAATGCTTATTAGACAAAAACTAATCTCTCGGATATGCTTATGTATAACGATTATCCTTTTCTGGAGGGATTGATATGCGAGAAGATCTCGTTTGGTTTCCAGGTTCGCTGATTACATTTGGCGGATTTTTTACCTTTATTTACATGTTGGTTAAGGTGGATAATGCACAAAAACAAGCTGAGAGTGCAGAGTATGTGTATGAAAAAGTATTATCAAGTTTGCTCGTCATGACGAGTGGTGCACTTATATTTCCTATGTTTATTGGATTAATAATTGGAATTCTTGGCCTTGTTATGACTCGAAAATATATTATGGGTCTTGCTTTTGTTACCATTTTCTTATCTACAATGTCGTTTAACTGGATTGGGTTCCTCGCTAGTTTTGGCGGGAGTATTCTTGCTTTTGTGATTTTTCCTAAAGATAATAATCAGACAACGTAATCAATACAAACTTAAAAATACTGTTCGTACATTCTGACCACAATATATATAATAAATTTAGATCACGGGAACGTTAGACGCTCCAATGTGACCGGAATTCAGGATAAACCCTGTTCGAGGGGACGCTGGACGCTCCAATGTGACCGAATTTCATAATAAACCCATTCGAGGGGACGCTGGACGCTCCAATGTGACCGAATTTCAGAATAAACCAGTTTGCGGGGACGCTGGACCTTCCAATGTGACCGGAATTCAGAATAAACCCGTTCGTGGGGACGCTGGACGCTCCAATGTGACCGAATTTCATAATAAACCAGTTTGCGGGGACGTTAGACGCTCCAATGTGACCGGAATTCAGGATAAACCCTGTTCGAGGGGACGCTGGACGCTCCAATGTGACCGAATTTCAGAATAAACCCGTTCGAGGGGACGCTGGACGCTTCAATGTGACCAAATTTCAAGATAAACCAGTTTGCGGGGACGCTGGACGCTCCAATGTGACCGAATTTCAAGATAAACCGGTTTGCAG
This sequence comes from Bacillota bacterium, assembly GCA_035301025.1. Taxonomy (GTDB): domain Bacteria; phylum Bacillota; class Bacilli; order Bacillales; family Amphibacillaceae; genus CALAMD01. Next base: position 4,107 of record DATGUV010000173.1, read on the forward strand.
GAACATTAAACAACACAATATCCAAGTAACCACAATTCGTCAAAACCCTATCATTGGATATCTTGTAGATTCCATTAAATTAATGGACACTAAAAAGAGATGATTTCGATAGTGATTCGAGATCATCTCTTTTTTGTATACCGTCTATTTTTTTAGAAACGATTCTTATAACAATAGGTTCATCTTTATTGGCTCAATAGAGCAAGTGCCTCTGCTGCGTGTCTTTGAACGTCTTCTTTGCTGACGGAGTGCAAGACGCGCTCTTCTACGTTCGGAGAGAAGAAACTTACGATTTCTTCTAAGGTTGATAATAGCGTGAACTCTTGATCCGTCAGTATATCTAAATCGATTTCGCGACTGAATAAAATGGTGAAGCTATTGGAAAAAATCTCTAATGGTAGTTTTTGTTCTAAAAAGTTTTTTATGAGGTCTAACAGTTTCTCGCGATCACTCATCTGTCCTACTCTCCTTATCTACAGGAAGCTCTTGATACTTAGTCGTCTTTCTCAAAAGAAACAACTTTTCCTGTAAATGCATTTATTTCAATTTCGTATTCGATATCGCCATCTTCTAGCTCGATTTCAAATACGTCGTCATCTCGTTCAATTTCAGTTACTACACCTGTTGCATGTTGTCTTGCAATAGCAATTGCTTCTTCAGCCGTAAGTGTAGAATTTTCCTTTGTTTGTTTCTTTGTTTGTTCTTTTTCTTCTGTTGGTGTTAATGCTAATGTTTCTTTACTTTCTTCTTTTACTTGAGTTTCTTTATTTGCAGATGTGTCTTTTTTAGATTTCTTTTCTTTCTTTTCGTACTCTAGGATTTCACCTGTTACTGCGTCGATATCCATTTCGTATTTCGTCTGACCATCCATTAGCTCGATATCATAAATGTTCCAGCCTTTTTCTTGTTCGAATTCAATTTCTTTCACCGTTGCTCCTGGTGCTTTTTCAAGGGCAATGGCAAGTGCTTCATCTTCTGAAAGCATAGTGCCTGTTTCTTGTGCTCGATGCCCTTTTTTCATTTCTTTTTCAAAATCGATAATTTCTCCCGTTTCTACATCAATTTCAAATTCATATTCATACGTTCCGTCAAAAATTTCAATTTCATAATAGGAGCGGCCTTTGTCTTCATCTAGCTCTGCTGAAGTGATTTCACCATCTACTTCTGCAAGAGCAATTTCTTTTGCTTCATGCATCGTTATTCTTTGTTCTGACGTGTCTGTAATCGTTCCTCCATCACTTGCTAATACAACACTTCCTGCTGTTAACAATCCAGCTATCGCAACGATAATCGTCCATTTTCTCATCGTTTACTCTCCTCCTGTTTTTCTGATTATCTTCATCATACGAGGTGAACATGAGAGGAAACTTAGAGATATATTAGAAAATGATGAGAATATTAATCATCCCATTCCGTTGAAACAATTTCGCCTGTAATTGCATCAATTTCATAAATGACCTCATCCAGTTCGTCGTCTGTATCGATATCGATTTCAACGAGGTAATAAGATCTTTCTGTAGATGCTTCAAAATCCACGTCATCTACTTCTCCTTTTAATCCATCAGGTAATTCATTTAATGCAATCTGGATGGCTTCTTCTTTTGAAATAAGAGTAGTTGGATCTTCTTTTTCTTCTTCCTCGTCTTCTGTATCCTTTTCCGTATCATTCTCTTTTGTGTCGTCTTTGTCTTGTGCAGGGTCTTCTTTATCTTGCTTTTCGTTTGTTGGTTTTTCTGGATCTTCTTCTGGCTTTTCTTCAGGTTTTTCAGATGTTTGGGTTGGTGGTGCTTCTTTTGTCTGTGTGAGGGAAAGAACTTCTCCACTTTCTGCATTTGTCTTCACCAAATATTCCGCTCCATCCTTAATGACTTTTGCTTCGTAAATATTTCCTTTTAATATAAGATCCTCTACGTTACTGTCATACATTTCTGCTAGCTGTGCATGAATTTCATCTTTTGGCAAAGGTTGTGCCGATGACAAGCTATTTGTTATGAGGATACCTCCAATGATAACAGCGACACTTACGGATAAAATAATGAGTAATTTTTTCAAAAAGGGCATGTTCTAACCTCCTTCACCTTCATTATATGAGATGAACATTAAAATTTACTGAGAGTGTGGGAAAATTTTATCATGACAAAAACTAGCCATTAAAATACAACATGACGTTTCAAGTGCATTAACGGAACTACTCGTTGTAGTAAAATGGCATAAAATAATTCACATGAAAATTATTTGGAATCCTGTTTCTTTTTTGGGATAATTACATGAAAAACTGTCCCTAAGTTTTCTGTGCTTTCAATGGTAAGAGTGATTCCTAATCTACTCGTAATTTCTTTGGCGATGGAGAGACCAAGACCTGTACCACCTGTTTTTCGATTTCTGTCAGAGTCTACCCGGTAAAAACGATCAAAGATATGTGGGAGATCCTCTTTAGGGATTCCCTTTCCAAAATCTTTCACCATAATTTCCACATCATTTTCACGTGGGTGGATGGATGCGATAATGTTTGTATCACTATATTTCCGTGCGTTATCTAATAAAATGAACAATACTTGTTTCACGTATTCTGCGTCCGTCTCAACCATATGTGCGCCTTCAGCTTCGATAGAAATGGTTCTTCCGTAAGCTTGGCGCAATGGTGCTGCCGCTGATTCTACTAATTCTACAACGTTTACGTTCGTAATATTCAATACTTGGCCTTCCGTTCCTTTTGCAAGTTCAAGCATTTGGGCAATCATTTCTTTCATACGATCTGTTTCAGACAACACAGCAGACAGAGCTTCATCGACAACTTGTTGATCCTCTACACCTCGTCGCTGCAGTAGTCTTGAATAACTTTCAATGACGGTGAGGGGTGTTTTTAATTCATGAGATGCGTTGGAGACGAATTCTTCTTGTTTTAAGTAATTTTCTTCTAATTGTGCCATCATTTCATTAAAAGTTCGTTCCATTTGTGCCAGTTCATCTTTTCCGTTCACTGCCTCACTTAGTTGTTCATAAGTGCCTGATTTTCGGCTTTTATCCATAGCGTCTGTAAGTTTTTCAATAGGTTGTGTAACGATTCGACCGAGAGCCATACTGGATAAAATGATAGGAATCATCGCGAAAATCGTGACCCCACTTAAGACAAATGTAAGGACACGTAATTGATCAGCAACATCTGTGAGCACTTTTGTCATTTTTAGTGTGACGACTTCACCTGTTGGCCAAATGAGGGGAGCTGTGACGCTTAATGTATCCGTTCCTTCGTAGGACCCAATCATATAATTTCCCTCTTTTTTTTCATTTACATCAATTTTTTTCGCTCCACCAACCGATTGAATCGTTGTGATTGTTTCCCCATTTTCATCGGTGACTTCAATAGCGCCGTTAGACGGGATGAAAGCTCGCAAAATGACCGAACTATCATCTGTTGCAGATAGTTGACTCATGGCTGTTGTGAGTTCATTAGACTGACTCAGCAATTGCTCATGCTCTGTATTGTAAGACATGCGCTGGAAGAGAAAATAAATAACAAGCATCGCTAGGATGAGAATGACAAACATTAATAATGTTGAATAGAGGTGTATTTTTGTTTTAAGCTTCATGGTCTTTTTCCTTCAATACATACCCAACTCCGCGTACGGTTTGAATGAGTGGTGTTTTGTCTGTAGTGTCAATTTTCTTACGTACGTACCGAATGTAGACATCGACAACATTCGTATCGCCAAAATAATCAAATCCCCATACAGCATCCAGTAATTGTTCACGGGTGAGTACTTGGTTTGGGTGTTTTAATAAATGTAAAAGCAGGTCATATTCTCGTGGGGTTAATGCGATTGTTTCTCCGTCGCGCATGACTTCTCGAGACATCTCATGCATGGAAAGTCCAGCAAACTCATGCAGAAATTCATCTTTTTGCTCTGTAGGTTTGCTTCGCATGCGCAGTGTAGAGCGAATGCGCGCAAGGAGTTCCTCGATTTCAAAAGGTTTTGTTACGTAATCATTAGCCCCAAGATCGAGCCCTTTCACTTTATCTTCCACTTCGCTTTTTGCCGTCAATAAAATGACTGGAGTTTCTTCCTCTGTGGAGCGGAGGCGTTTCAATACGTCTAATCCATGAATTCCAGGAAGCATGAGATCCAGCAAAATTAAATCCCAAGACTCCTCGCGAACTTTAATTAAACCGTCTGTCCCAGTATGAGCAATATCCACTTCATACCCTTCATACTCAAGCTCCAATTGCAGTACCCGCGCAATACTTTCCTCATCTTCAATCACTAATATTTTCTCATCCATATCCGCTCACCCCGCTTTTTCCTTTATTCTAACAGATGGAAAGGGTTGTATGTAATGTTTTGTGTTTTGGAGGAGGCCTGTAGATGTTATTTAAGATCATACACCGAGCAAATGAAGGGTGTCATAGACGATGGACCCGCTTAAGGTCGTTATTTGTACTATATTATTTGTCTTCCATAATAAGTTATTTGACATTATTGAATAGCTTCATTTTGATGATTTAGAGCGTATTGCTTTGGAGTTGTGCCAATATACCTTTTAAATGACGTGAATATGCAGCCTCAGATGGTGTGTGATCAGAGACAAGACATTCTCAATGTAGCTTAAAAAAATCTTCATTGAGCCGTTTAATCAAGTCTTTAATCGTTGGAATGCGATCAACATATCGAATAAAAATACTGATAATCATAGCTGAATAATTGATTCACTTGTATAATGTACACATCGCTTTTGAGGTAACATAATTCCTAGTAAGGTAATACTAAAGTTAATCATTCTGCTATGAATTTATATCAAAATAAACTATACTTACTTAAAAAGAATCCTATATTTCATCTAATTTGTACATAAATGAATGAATTTCGTGATGATCAAAATCTGCTATCCCACCACTACATGTATTTTTGAACAATTTAACAGAACTTCATGTAGTAGTGAGATAGCATAACATATATATTATGAAATTCATTCAAACAAGGAGGGTAACAATTGTGATCATTGCGATCATCTTTTTACTATTTGTCTCATTTTTCTTTTCGGGAAGTGAAACAGCATTAACTGCTACAAATAAAATGAGGTTACAAACGAGGGCGAACAATGGCGAGAATAAATCGGAAAAGTTGTTAAAGTTGGTATCTAAACCAAGTGAGTTTATCACTACCATACTAATTGGAAACAATATTGCCAACATTGTACTTCCAATTCTTGTTACAACCCTTGCAATCCAACATGGATTTAATATAGGAATTGCTTCAGTTATATTAACTGTAACAATCATTGTGTTTTCAGAGGTATTACCCAAATCTATCGCGGCATCATTTCCTGAACGTATTGCCTTTTTGGTATATCCAATAATAAGGTTCTTTGTGATTCTTTTTAAACCAATAACAGTTATATTAAATTGGTTGACTGGATTCATTACAAGAGCATTATCCAAGGGTGAGGTGGCAAATGGATCGGTTTCAAAGGAAGAACTTCGAGCAATCGTTGACATTGCTGATTCTGAAGGTATGCTTCAAAAAGACGAATCTTATCGAATCAAAGGGGTTCTTGATTTTCATAACTTAAATGTAAAAGATGTATTAAAAACGCCACGTGTGGAGATTTTAGCACTACCAAATACAGCGTCGTATGAAGAAGTTAAACATGTCGTTATTCAAAACCCGTTCACAAGATATCCAGTTTACGATGAGGATATTGATAATATAGTCGGGGTCTTCCATTCCAAGTACTTGATTCAGTGGTCTACAGAACCTGAAAAAACTCTTGAATCTCTAAGCGACACCGATCCGTTAATTGTGTATGAATTTCATTCTGTTGAATGGGTATTCCGTCAAATGACAAAAGAGAAAAAACATATGGCAATAGTATTAGATGAATATGGTGGGACAGAAGGTATATTGACCCACGAAGATATTATCGAAACAATGATTGGTTTAGAAATCGAAGACGAAATGGATTTGGAAAATAACGTGTTAATTGAAAATTTAACAGAAACAGAAATAATCTGTGATGGTAAGATAACATTACACCATTTAAACTCCATTTTTGATACAGAGATACCTGAAGAAGAGGACGTTCTGGCAGGATATTTGTTAAAGGAATTTAATCACTTTCCAAAAGAGAAAGAAGTTATTGAAAGAAATAATTTAACCTTTTGGATTATGGAAATAGAAGGTAGAACGATTAGTAAGGTGAAGATCATTAAATAAATACAAAGCATGCTCGCCTATTATGAACCTCTATCCGTCAAGTGGACAGTGAATAGAGTAAAAGTATGTGTTAATATTTTATCGGAAACTTTAAAAAGACCTTTAGCCCTAATTATTTATACTTCATTACCGTCATCTGAAGTCATTTCGCTTCCTGCAGGGATGGATTCTGCTCATCCTATTCCAGGAGAAGTCTACATGTCTTCAGGTGACTAGATATGGCATGATTCCGCTTTTAAGTGATTTACCTAAATATTTTCGCCAATTTCCCCATTGGGCTCAAAGTAGTCCCATAATTCACTATTCTCCCGGATAATGCTCCAAAAGACGGTTGCGCCTCGACTCTCTTTAATGCACTTTTTACGGCATTTTAATCGGATCAGTGACTTCCTCTTTAAAGGCTGGAAGTCACTGATCCGATTAAAATTCACAAGAAAGTTCAGAACAGCCCCTAAGCAATTCCGGCCCATGAACACAAAAACAAAGCGAATCCTTGATTTCTCAAAGGGATTCGCTTAAACGCATCCATCTTATACGCTTGTGCCTTTATCTACGTTTATTTTGACAATTTCTATATTTTCCAGCAGCGTTTCGGATGTACGTACGGTTCCTTCAATAGCTTTTGCTTTCTGGTTGGAAAGTTGAAATACGATGTCTCTAAACAAGATTTCCATCTCGCTTAAAATTGCTCGGGAGGCAACGTTATACAGTTCAACATTTTTATAATTTCCCGGTGTGAAAATCGCCACATCAATATACCTCTCGAAATAATCTAGTAGTTCCGGTAAGTTTCTGTTTGCTTCTTGAATGCCCCTTTTCAAATTGGCAACCCGTTCTTGTAAATCTTTAATTGGTGCTGCTACTTCTGCTGCAGCTGATTTTACCCGTTCTACATAATCTGTGAAGATGTTTACGAGTAACCCAACTGGATTATAGGCAGCTACATTTGCAACAGAGTTTATCGTGGAAAGTGCGCTTTCTAATGCCAATTCAACAGAGAATAAGATTATCTCTAACCTGGATAGAATAGGTGAAAGTGTCATCGTTGCTTTTCTTTTAAAATCATGATGAGCCAGTTTCACATGGATTTCTTTAATGGACAGTCTATTCTCTAAATAATCAGACTTGGGAACTTTCAATTGGGATGCTTCTGGTACAATGTTTTTTCCTTCTGACGGTAATCGATTGGCTGCTATTGCAAATCCTAATTCCTCATCCACTTGTTCAAATGCTTTAGCTACCCCTTGTACTTGGATTTTATACCCTTCCATTTGTGAAAGAAGTCCATCTTTACTATCTTCAACGACTCGGTAATGTGCAGATAATTCTCCAACAACCGCGTCGACGAACATATCTTTACCGCCACTAAAAATGGCTGGAATATCTTGGTTGATGATATTATCAATACCTGCGACAAGATTTTCTACTTCTTCTATGGCGTTATTTACTAATTTTTTCGGTGGTGCAAAAATGGTTTCTACACTGACGTCGATGGACAAAAAGGATTCAATCATTTCCGCTGGGGCCGAGTTTAATACAATATTTAAAAAAGCCAACTTTCTCTCTGCATATTCTAGCACACCTAATATGCCTTCTAACAAGAAATTAATCGCACTTCCAATACCGGAAACTCCTGCAGAAAGAGGCCCTGTTACGAGGCCATCCAATAAGTTTTCCAATTCCTTTTGTAGGGTAGTTACCCGTTCATTAAAACGACTACTCTCATCATCAACGATTTCTACCGCATTTTGGATGTATTCGCCGGCTAGATTTAATCGTCCTGCTACTTCGGTTTTTATTCCGCTAACGAAATACATCATATCTCCTACGCTAATATCGATTGGAACGTTGGTGCCTTCTTTTAATGGGGCTCCACTCCATAAACTTAATACAATATGGTCATCTGCACCTACATGAATAAATCCATGGCCAGGTTTTCCCTCTTTTCCGATTTCAATCCGATATTCCCCGTTTTCATCTTTTGCATAACCAGTATGATTGGATTTAAATAACGAAAAAATGGGCAATCCATTCTGAATATCATAATTCGTTCCTGGAACCCGGTGATCATAATTGATTGCTTCTTGAACGTGTGTAAGTACGTCATATTCACCTTGATAATTACGGATATTCGAGTAATGTTTGGATGCATCTACAAGATCTCCAGGCAACATGGCTGGATTTAATGTAACAGACTCTACATCTGAATATTCAACTGCAACACTGTTAGCAAGTGCTCCACCTAAAGAGTTCCCGGCTACAAATTTAATCGGCCCATGTTCCGCTTCCATTTCCTCAAAGTACTTTTTCGCATCTGCCAATTGTTCAGGCTCCGCTTCTCCAACCAAGTTAAGGTTCGTATCAATCCAGTCCCCTTTAATTTGATCACTTCCGACAAATATAACGGAAACTTCATTATCATCCGTTCCAATCCTTTCAATCGTCATCGCATCAAGCCCGCTAGCAGTATCATAGCAGTTGTCAATTACACGATATTCCTTACCATTCACCTCGATCTTGTCTGGGGATTCAATGTATCGATAGGCATGATCTCCAGCCAATTGAACGAGATCACGATCATTCGTTTCACTACTTTGTATGATTTCTTCATCCGTTTTCGTTCCCACATCTTTTCCTCCTTCCGATTTACTCTTGTTCTACAATAAATCTTCTTTCTAGGGAATTTTCTTTTTTACCAATGCCACGTCTTTTATCAACAAATCCGTCATTTAAAAATAAAAAATATTCTCCTGGAGGTAGTTCTTTCATTTCTTCTAACTCTTTTGCAAGTTCATCAAAAACTTCTTTGTCAGGTTCAGCCTCGTCCCCAGACATATAAAATTCAATTCCAATAGAAACTCCGCTTTTATCCATTGGCTGGTCAGAAATGATCGAGTGTATTTCTTCACTGGAAATAGATGGGTCTTCCATATATGCGTTATATATATCCTTAAACACATTTCCAAAAGTACTCACAAAATAATACGGGGTTGTATATCCATTCCCTTTTACATTTTCGATCACGGCTTGTGGAGACCCTATAATGGGATAGGTTTCTGTGCTACTTTCTAAAAATGCATCCAGTTGCTCAAACTCTTCGGAAAAGGCCATCTTGTACAGCCCGCCTTTAATACCGTCTTCCACTTGCCCTTCTTCTGTCCATATTTCATCCGTTTTTACTGTTTCATTTTCCAAATCTACTGGAACGACTGCGAACGTGTAAAAATGTGGATCTCCTACCGATTCCACATAAACAGACACCGCATCTACCGCACTAACGATATTGTGAACCGTCACCTCAGTATCGTACTCGGATACGAAATACGCCTCTACTGCTGCAATAACTTCATCCCGGTTTTCTTCAGCAATTTCCCCTGTTTTCGGGTTCGCATCCCTCAGGGTGAATCCTTCTCCGTCATAATCTTCGATGAGGACAAAATTTTCTTCTTCATATTTATTTGCTTTTTTAGATGTTCCCATATTGAAACAACCTCCTAATAATACGAGACATGCTACACTTAATAATCCTATTTTGTATTTCATGTGGTCACTCCCGATTAAATGACGTATTGCCGTTTTGGAAATTAAGCAATCTTTTCCTAGTATTTCCTTTATCTTACCCATAAAAGGATGCCATGTAAAAGTATTCTTTATATTTTGATAACAAACAGTTACAAAGAAGGAGTTTTACACGCGAATTCGAGATGATTTTTGGTTGCATACGTGCTTATGTACTAGTGCAAAGGATACAAACAAGACCCTCCTTCAAAAAGAGGGCCTTGGATGATTTGTTCACAAAATAGTTATTCTTTAATTTCAAGACCTAACATCGTCGCAAAACCAATGGCTTGATTTGGGGACACTTTACATCCTTTGAGGGTATCAAGAGATACAGTTAAACGTTCAAACGTAGATGAGCTTAAATCAATTCCTTTTAAAGATGTTTGATGAAAATTTGCTTCATTGAGATCACAAGAATCAAAGGCCACTTTTTTAAATGTACATTCATATAAATCTGCCTGCTCCATCAGACACTCGGTAAATTGAACGTGCTTCAATTGGCTGTAGCCAAAAGCTGCTAAATGAAGGAGACAATTTTCAAATAATACGTGCTGAAAATAGCTATCTGCTAAATGGATACCAAGCATTTTCGAACCCTTTACTTCCACCCGGTGCATATTCGCACCCGTAAAGTTTGCATTAGACAGATCACAGTTTTGAAAAACGACATCTGTAAGCATCATATTTGTAAATGTACAGTTTAAAAACGTTACATTTTTGAACGTTATCTGAGAAAACTCTAGTTTATCCATATCCTCTTGCTCAATGGTGCAATCTTGAATAAGTCCATTCATCAGACAAAAATCATCGGTTTGATAAATATCATGAAACCGCACCTCAGGTAAATCATCTATCATTCTAGGCTTCATTCGTTTAATTGGAGTAGACATCTTCCACCAACTTTTTATTTATTCACGTATGTATCAATATACCACGTGCCCATTTTATCATCCAATGAAAGTGATTCGTAAAGGAGTTCTTAAATTATATAAATGGCACTATAGACAGCATTGAAAAAAGAAATCTTTGCATATAGTTATAGCAATTCTATTCTATTTATAGTTGAACTTTACAACTTTACTTTTTTGTGTATCTTTCTCGAAGACTTTATACTTTTATATAAATAGGAGACATGCCATGTTACAACAACCTACAAAATCCCAGTCCTTACAAGCACTAGATGCACTAAAAAGACGAGGGGAATTATCACAAGTAAACCAATCTACCTTTCACCGGTTAACAAGTGGATATCAGGGTGAACAACTTTTTTATAATCTATTAAAGAAGGGGCTTCACAGTCATCCCATTACATTATTTGACGTACAGTTGAACATTCAAGGAGGCACATGCCAAATCGATGCGATGCTCATTTTCCAACACGAGATCCTGTTATTCGAAGTAAAGAATTTTAATGGTGAATACGTGATTCAAGATGATCGATGGTATACATTAGACAAAAAAAGTATTCGAAATCCGCTTCACCAGCTACAGCGTACAGAGTTACTCCTACAACAATACTTCAATAGCCAGCAAGTTATTCTTCCAGTGAAATCATACCTTATTTTTATTCATCCTGAATTCACTTTGTACAACGCACCACACAATCTACCGATTATTTTGCCATCCCAACTGAACCGATTTATCCGTCAACTAGATAATATTCCATGTAGAATTGGCGAACAACACCATGATATTTCTCGTTTACTTCGTTCTAACCATTCTCAAGTTTCTCCCTTTGAACAAGCAATTGAATTTACTGAAGATACATTAAAAACAGGTATTCTTTGCGAGAAATGTAGCGGAACTATGGAAGAATACAATCTCAGAAAGGTAAGCTGTCCTCATTGTTCACGTGTGGAAGATTTCGCACCCGCGATCTTTAGAGGTATTGAAGATTTTTATTATCTTTTTCCAAATCGGCAAATAACCGTAAAAAATATATATGATTGGTTACACCATAGCGTCTCGAAACACAAGATTCGAAAAACCTTATCTTCTAAACTAACAAAAGAAGGAAGCGGTCGTGGCACCCATTATGTCTTTAAGGAAGATATATTAGTTAGTGATAATTAATCGAATACTTACGGTGAAAATCCATTCAATTGTAGAGAACCCAGCAGTTAGATGAATGAATAGAACGGAACAATACGCTATGATTAACGATTTGAAATTAGCATCCATAAGCAATGGGAAATTAGGGGCTATCGTGCACGATTAATGCCAATACTCCACGAACTAGGTAAAATAATACGCCATCATTGACGATTTGAAATTACCATCTATAAGCAATGGGAAATTAGGGGCTATCGTGCACGATTAATGCAATACCGTCCACGAACTAGGTGAAATAATACGCTATCATTGACGATTAAAAATTAGCATCCATAAGCAGTGGGAAATTAGGGGCTATCGTGCACGATTAATGCAATACCGTCCACG
>DATGUV010000174.1:0-7844 GCA_035301025.1 Bacillota bacterium
TTAATAGATTAGAAACCTGCACAGCCTAGCGTGCAGGTTTTATTATGGTTATCGTGCCCTTTATTGTAGTTTCCATTTGCCCCCGGTCACATTGGCCGTCCCATCGTTCCCGTTTAGGTGGTGCTGTACCTCATTCGGTCACATTGGCCGTTCCCTCGTTCCCATTTAGGTGGTGCTGTTTCTTTTTGGTCACATTGGCCGCTCCAATGTTCCCTTTTAGGCGCTCCAGCCCCCCATCCGGTCACATTGGGCGTTCCCCCGTTCCCTCTCAGGCGCTCCAGCATCCCATTCGGTCACATTGGCGTTCCCTCGTTCCCTTTTAGGCGCTCCAGCCCCCCATTCGGTCACATTGGGCGTTCCCCCGTTCCCTTTCAGGCGCTCCAGCCCCCCATTCGGTCACATTGTCCGTCCCCTCGTTCCCTTTCAGGCGCTCCAGCACCTCATTCGGTCATATTCGACCTACTGCAAACATGCCAACAATCTACTTACTTTTTAAATACATAATAGCTATACCTTCCTCTCTGAACTAATCGAAGGTGCTTTTTTAAAATTCTACGAATGATTTTTCGGGAGGAGATAATGTTGCACCAATCGAGCATGGCACTTACAGTTATTCTTTTGTCTGGGAATAGTACTTCGTATTGCCTCACACTTCGTAAAAGAGCAGGTTCTAATTTTTCTTTTCTTCCACAATTATTGCATACCAATAGATTCAATGGATCTAAGCGCAAGAAAACTGAGCATTCTTCACAGACAATCCCTTTTTGCAATTCCTCGTACGTATACTTTGGCAACCGGGTGTGGGTCGACCAACTTTTTTGTTGTTTCTTTAAAAAGTCAACAAGATTTTCTTGGCGGGAATTTCCATGAAAAGGTTTGGAGACTAGTTCCTCTATAAACCGATTGATTTGCGTTGGAAAAATAAGCGGGGCATCAAGGGGCGCCTGATAGAGAAAGAATTCTGAATGTGTAAACACAACCTTCGATTCAATGGAGAAATTAAATTTACCTTGGTTCAATACATTCCTTAACAAAATCTCCATTCTACTCACTTGGTGAAGCGGATTTCGAATCTCTCTTCGGCCTGCAGTGGCATACCAGCGGTCATTACGAATAACAAAATCTCCATCATAATTTTTTACCTCTAAGGGATAAATCGTGTCGTCTGCAATGACTAGTATATCTAGCTGAAATTCTGACTCATTTTGTCCAAGCAATACATCTGTCAAAACAACATATCGTGATGGGAGACGATTTTTTAATAATCTTGAGAATCGCTGTTCACCTTCCAATCCCTTATATAAGTTCATGTATTTCATTTTGCCAGAAGCTGACAATGGCATGCGCTGATGTAAGAGTTTTAAAACATCAAATTCAGAGTACGTATCTGACGTGATGAGAGAAGCAGATTTCATGTAAACACCTCCATTCTATTAAGTCGTTCGTACCAAATTTGTTCCTTGGCTTTAAAACAGTTGCATACTCCGATATACTAGCATACATCGACACAACCGTGAAAAAGATAAAATCCAATTTTAACTACTAGAACCTACCTCAATTATGAGATGATGATTCCAAAAAGGGTCGTGTGCTTTTTAGCATTTTTGCCTCCATGTTTATTATGCTTGCGATGAATACACGGACAAAAGATAGAAGTTTACATGGCGTAATGCATTTCATATTATGAATTTCATGCTGCGTCATTACCACATGTAGTTTTGTTCAATCGTTTGAAATTACATATTGCAGTGAGTTAGCTGTTTATGGGCATTATGAAATACATTCGGCTATAAAACAAAGAGGCTAGAATAAATTAAAAGATTGGGAAATATCTGAGGGAAAGGATGACAAACATTGCGACAGCGCATAACAATTTTTGTAGTACTTGTTTTATTATCAATTATTTTTCTAGTTGCCATTTATGGGGCGTATTTTCATCAATCAAAAGAAGAACGAATTCAAGATAAAAGTCGGGAAGTAGTCGAACGTCTGTTAGATTCTCGTGAGGAAGGAGAGATTATTTCTGAAGCAGAGGATCCAGCGGAAGTGATGAAAGATGTACATGCTGCATTTGGGGAGTATTTTACAGATGAATATACTGCACAAGTGGAAGAGGCAATCGTTCAAGCTATGACTGACGGGCGTGATTTTAAAGAAAATCCAGCAAGAATTACGTTTTTTCTTATTCATAAAGGGGACGGTTTTCAATTTTCTAAACCAGAAAGAACAACGTATGAAAAGGCCACCGCCTCAGCAGACGTAGGAGTCATTCACATAATCGTGTCTCCAGATGATTATGAGTGGGTAGGTAGAGAACTAGGACTTCCATATCTTGAAATCGTTAAAGATGGAAGCACGTATAAAATTAAAAAGATTGTAAAATAGCGGACACGTACACAAAAAGGCCTACTCAATCCATGATCTCTCTAATAGTTTCAGAGGGTCACAATTAGATTGAGTAGGCAATCTGCTATTATTTCACATGATAAATTTCAAGATGATAGTTTTCTTCATCCTTGTATATATATGCAAATGTGTTTCCATTTGGACTAATAGCGAAGTTTTTCAACCGTTTGTCATCGATGTCTTCAATCGTGTGAATGACATTAGACTCGGAACCGTCAATATTAGAAACCGTAATTTCCCCAGTTTCTTTATTAATTGTCGCATATTTGTTGTTATCCATGTTTTTAAAATATAGCCCTTCATCTAGTGGTACAAGTTCTTCAGTCTCCAAGTTTAATGCGAAAAACGCACCTTGATTTTCTGCGAGCATTAAATATTTCCCGTCCTCTGAAAAAGGAGAGTGAATATCAGCAATGGTATAGTATCCATCAAGTTCAGCAATTTTTTCAGTCTCATCTGTTGCAATATCGTACGTATGATATACTGTGACAGAATCATCATTTGTGGAATCTTCCTGAATAGAAATATAAATTTTTTCACCACCTAATGAATAAAAAGCAAGTGGTCCATAGAAATCACTAGAAGTGACGTATTCGCCTAAGCGATCGGCAAACTCAATGGTTTCCTCAGAACCACTCTCCAAATGAACAATATCTACCGAGAAATCATTGGATGGAGTGTTTTTTTCTGAGTACATTTTCAAAGTCTCCATTATCATCTTCAATAAAATCTGCTCGAAAGGATAGTGTAATATAATCATCGTTTAACGTGTATGTTTCTTCTTCTCCGCTAAACACATCGTAGAACTTATATGTATATATTTCTCCGTCATATTTCTTACCAAGAGCTTTCCCGTGACGAGTCATAATGGAATGCATATCAAACCATTCTGTATCCAGTTCAGTTACTTCTCCGTCAACATAGATGGAAGGATGTTCATCTCCTTGTTCCCCAGTTCCGAACATGATAGCTTCCCCTGAATCATCTATTTGTAAATTGTTTAAAAACCCATTATCAGAAGTAATGTCTTCTTTCAGGGAATATGAAAGCTTATCCATATCCTTTTCAGTAGTGGGAGTTGATTTTTCTTCTGTTGAATCCCCGCAAGCTGCTAATGCAAGTGCGATTACACTTATAAAAGCAATGAACATACCCCGAGTTCTCATATAAATTCTCCTTTAGTTTATTTTTTCAAAAAATACTGGTTTATTATACCAAAGTAACGGCAGATAAACATGAGTCATTTGACACTATTTTGAAATATACATAGGTATTTTCACGTAGATTATTTAAGGGGGAATATTGCTTCACGCCCAAAAAAATGTATCACCCACTTATTTTCTACCAATCACTGACCGACTCGCTCATAGTATGTTAGAGTAAGTAGAACATAGAAAATTTCTTTTAGAAAAGGAGAATTACACATTGTACGTAAGAAAAAGGATTATTATTGTTATTGTATTAATAGTCGCTATTGCAAGCTATGGAATATACATAGGGATTTTTGCCGATTCTAAACATGATCGTGAAGCGGCTAAGAGTTTCAAGCAACTAGAAAAACTTCTCGCCTCTCATGAAGATGGAGAAGTCATCACGACAGCGAAAAACCCTGAACAAGTAGCACATGCTGTTGAAAAAAGATTTGGAAAATATTTCACAGAAGATTATTCGAAAAAAGTTGAGCGGAAAATATGGGCAGCTATGAGAGATGACCCAGACTTTGAAGAGAATCCAGAGAGAATTACGTTTTTCTTAGTAAATAAAGGAGATGGATTTCAATTTTCCCAACCTGAGATGATTGAGCATTCAAGTTGGTTAACGAAAGAAAACTCCATCAAAGGAACAAAAATCCTTATATATTTTTCAGATGATGATCCAATGTGGGAAGAGGCGGATACAGGAATATCACACATCATCATGCTGAAAGATGGGTGGAAATATAAAGTAAATGATATTGAAAAGTAAACAGGGCACAGACGAACCCATGAAAAAACAGCATGTACGCACGCTAAAAATTAGCGCAACGACATGCTGTTTGTTCATGTGTATGTGCATTAAAAGAACATTTGAATGAGGTAATATACACCTGTACCTAAATAGTTTCCAATCACATATCCTAGAGTTCCTACTAATAAAATCGGCACAATGAGATGTGTCCAACCTTTTGCAATTGCCATTGCAGCTGCAGTTGTAGGTCCACCAAGGTTTGCGTTACTGACGAGCAATGTTTCCTCTAAACTAAACTTAAATACTTTACCGAAAAATAATGTAATGAAAATGTTCGCCAGAGCGATGATTAATACGAAAACAAACAATAATGGAGCGGTTTTAATAATAACAACGAGAGATGCAGGAACACCAATAACTACGAAGAACAAGTAAATTAAAAACGTTCCAATTTCTCGCGTACCATTAATTTTCTCAAAAAATCCTGGAAATAATGCTACAACAATAATCGTAATTGTCGTCAGCATAAGGTATTGATCCGCGAATATTCCACGTGCAACCGAAAGAAGTACGTTAGAATCTCCAGCTTCAGGTAGTACTGTACCGATATAATCTGCAAGTTTAAACGAAACCGTAACTAACACAAACGCTGCAGCAACACTCATCGCAATATCTTTTAACGACATTTCATTTCTTTCCCAGAAACTTGCTGCTTGCGTTTTCGATGCGTCATCTGTAGAAACACCTGCTTCTACCTCATCAATATGGGGTGTTGGGAATTTCTTTCTAAAAAACGCAATCGATGGAATGGCAAATAAGACTAAAAAGAACATGGCCATCATTAAATTATCTGCGACTGTTGTAGCGGAAATCATGTCTTTTGGAGTATCAAATTTGGCTGACATGGCAGCAAAGTTGACTCCACCACCCGTGTACGATCCAGTCATCATTGCCGTAATTTTATCTAGGTGGGGAATAAAGTTTCTAAGCGTTAAGAAAGCTACAATCGCCCCGGCAACTGTTGCGATGGAACTTAGTAAAAAGATAATTAAAATACGTCCACTTTTCTTCCAGATTTTCCTTATGTTCGCTTGAAATAAGAGAAGTGGAATTGCTAAAGGAACGACAAAATCCCAAACCGTGTCATACACATGGGATTCTGTTGGAATAACTCCAAGATTGGATAAAATCACTGCACCAATCAGTGCGATAATTGCGCCTGAAATCTTAGAAGCCCAGTTAAATCGCTGCTCCAAGTAAATACTTACGGCAGCCCAAGCGGTAATAAACATCCACAGGAACCACGTATCATCTGGAGAAATAATTGAATACACCAAGCGTAATCACCCCATCTATGTTTTATGTTTGTGCGCTTATAGTTGAAAGCGCTTCACCTATCATTCAAAATGTATCATAATTCCTCCAAAAAGTGAACAGAATGGTTTATTTTACTTTGGGTAGGCGTGAATTACATAGCGATCAGGGGCACTACCAATATAGGAAAATGGGTAACACGTAGACAACGTTAAAAATTCATCTTTTCGACTCGGATCAATGACTGTTCGATCGTCCGCGTCTACAATGACACTATCCCGAAATTCATATACATACGTACCATGTTCCATGCGAATATGGAATTCATCTCCATTTTCTAATTCACCAAAATCCCGAAATACAGAATCACGGTGACCGGAAAGTAGGATCTGTCTATTCTCACCAGGTAATCCAGTATCTTTAAAATGCCCGACACCTTGAGCGAGTTCTTCCTCATCCGTACCTTCAATAATAGCAATTTCCCGATCTAATTTTGGAATATACAACGTACCAATCGTATCTCCCGTATCAAAATCATATTCTACTTGTAGATCCTCATCATTTGTGCGATCAATAATTTCATCTGAGACGAAACTTTGCGCTTCTGTCAAACGCTTCCCCTGATTCATCGTTGATTCATACCATTGATATCCGCCATACGCTAAAAAGCCTATTCCGATAATAATTAATAGATAAGAAAAGCGCTTTAACAAAAAGACCACCCCGTTATTTTTCCGATATTCATTGTTCCTTTAATATACCATAGAATGGGGCAATGGATTGAATAAAAAAGGTTATATAGATGAATGAATTTCATAATACGTGTGTTTCGACCAACCTCATTACCGAACAAACTCCCACTCCCGCATGAGCCAAAGAGCCATTTTACATAGTTTTATTCCAATCATTCCAACAGTCCATAGGAAAAAGTTGAACGTGTATATAATAAGAAGGGATTCGACTGCTGAAGGTATACTTGTCATATTTAGAGTGAACATGACACCAAGCAATCCACCACCCAAAGCAAGACCAGTATATATACAAGTGAGAAATCTTCTAGTAAAACGTCTCCAGAAAACAAATACAATCGGAATAAGTGCATTGACACCTAAAAATGTCACAATAATTAAATCCGTGAATACAATGACCCCGTTGGAATACACAGGTGCAAGGGGAAAAATAAAACATCCAATGAGCATGTTGTATAAAAATACGTATATAAAGGAAAGCATTTCTGCTATTCGTGTTCGAGTAATCGTTTGCGCGTCACATAACTTTTGAACTTCGACACACGTTTTTTCACATTCCCACACATTCCACTCTGCAGTCGTCGTTTCTGTACCGATTATACTTGAAACAACGTCATCACTCGTACTAGGGATTCGAGAAAAATCAACAGGTACATATTTAAAGGCACGAAAAGCACTGCACAAATCATAGGAAGTATATCGAATTGTACAAGCATATTCTTCAAAACCATTGACCCAATATGTTAATTCACGCAAGTCTCTACACCGTTTAAAATACGTACGTTCTTCGTGAGAAATCACGATCAATGCGCGCACTCGATACAATGTTTCACTAGAGGGGATCCTTCCTTCATCTACATATAAACCAATCAAAACATGATTCACACGAGACAATGAAAGGGAGGCTTTCATGGACTTTCTATTGGCATCCATATACATAAGGGGCATTTCTTTATCCCTGTTCATCTTATATCAACCTCCTTACAACACATCTTATTCACGGAATGAAAAGTTGTTAGTAAAGGTCGATACACGAATACATAGAGAATAATTACAGAGAGGAAGTCGAATCCATTGCTACAGAATAGGTGGAGAAGCTAGAAATGGATGATGAAAACGTCTACGTAGCGCTTACATGAAATTCCTAGTGTAACTTCTGAAATGGAATCCATATGTAGAATTCCGCTGAAATGCTTATTGATCAAGGCTTTACTGAAAAATAATTACAAATACCTATATTCCCATATGTCAAAATGGTCTATAGTTAAATAGTATGTTTATTTGCAAAATCAAAAACAACCTGTATAATATATATTCTAATAAGCAGACAACTAGACTATTTTCGGGGAGAGAATACACATGAAGAAAAAAGGTATTGGAATTATCTTAGCATTAGCACTTGCTCTTATTCTTGCGGCATGTGGATCT
>DATGUV010000175.1:0-4934 GCA_035301025.1 Bacillota bacterium
TAATTAAATAGAATACTAGGATGTTCCTTGGGATCCTTTGATTTTATTTTCAATCTACCTCTTGCATCAGAGTACATTGGTCCGACATGTACTTGGAATCCATGTTTCGTATCCGCCTTTTTTCCATCGTAACGTACAGCGAGTGGAAGGAAATGATACATCAAATTCGGATAATCAACATCTTCATTCGAACGAATAAAGCCTCCACCTTCAAAGTGACTGGTTGACGCTGGGCCGGTACGTTTGAGTAACCATTCTAAACCAATAAAAGGCATTCTCAATTTGTTTAAACTTGGTTGCTCGGAAACTGGTTCAAGGCAAGAATATTGGATATAAACTTCCAGGTGGTCCTGCAGATTTTCTCCTACACCTGGCAGGTCAACGACAGGATCGATACCCAGTGATTTTAAGTGTTCCGCTTCTCCCACACCCGATAATTGTAGCAGCTGTGGTGTGTTGAATGCCCCACCAGCAAGGATGACTTCATCACCTTCCACAATAAGCTCTCTTTTTCCTTTTCTAAATGTCACACCTTTCGCCCGGGTTCCTTCAAAATTAATTTTAGTTACGAAAGCACGCGTTTCTACATGAAGGTTCTCACGGTGCATCGCTGGGCGTAGATAGGCATGTGATGTTGACAGTCTCTGTCCATTATAGATATGTCGATCAAATGGACCGAACCCTTCTTGTTGATAGCTATTGACGTCAGAGGTGCGTGGATGGCCGGCTTCCTCTGCCGCCTCAAAAAAGGCATTAAATAAAGGATTCGTAGCTGGTCCACGTGTTAATTTAATAGGCCCATCATGACCTCTCATATCATCATTCGGCGAATCTAAAGCATTTTCTAATCTTTTGAAGTATGGAAGAACATGAGCAAAATCCCACGTTTCCATGCCCTTATCTTTCCCCCACCGCTCATAATCCATTGGGTTTCCGCGCTGATAAATCATGCCATTAATGGAACTAGAGCCACCAAGCACTTTTCCTCTCGCATGTTTGATACGTCGCCCATGCATATAAGGTTCAGGATCCGATTTATAAATCCAATCATATAAAGGGTTTCCTGCTGGATACATGAGTGCAGCCGGCATTTGAATAAATAAATCCCACGGATAATCGCTTCTTCCTGCTTCTAAAACAAGGACACTGTGCTTCCCATCCGCACTAAGCCGGTCTCCGAGGATAGCCCCAGCACTGCCTGCCCCAACTATAATATAATCATATTTTCGTTTCATAAGTAGTACCTCCATGTTGTAAAAATCTAATCTACCAATCTATCAATAACGATTCAATTTTCAAAACTCGAGCAATGGTTTTATGTACGCTTCCAAATTAAAACTCTCTTTAATGGAAGGCTAAATAGCTTGGTAACAGCCTTCCCCTCCGTTTTCATAAACTTCATCGATCCGATATCTCAAACAAATGTTATTTCACCCATTCATCTGTAAGATCACGGTTTTCCTCGACCCATTCTTTCGCACCTTCTAGCGGGTCATCTGTCTCGTTCACAAAGTTGATTAATTCTGCCATCGTCTCATCATCATCGATGGACCAATTACTCAGCCATTCATGAACTTCCGGGTAATCTTCTGCAAAATCCTCACGCGTTGCCAAGTAAATCTCTTCTACTTCGCCGTATGTCTTTTGTGGATCATCAAGGAACTTTAAATCTAATTCAGAGAAGATTCCATGTGGTTGCCATAGTGGTACAACAATTGGCTCTTCATTTCGAACTGCTTCTTTCAATGCACCAAGCATCGCTGCCTCTGAACTAGGAACGAGCTCCAATTCCAAATCATAATCTTCAACTAATTTTTCTGTCGTTTCCATCGTACCTGCGCCTGGTTCGAAGCCGATAATTTGCTCTTCAAATAAATCTTTATGTGCATTTAAATCCTCTACACTGTTGATATCTTCCATATAATCTGGTACAACCAGGCCTACTCTCCCATTTTCAAACCATGGTGTTTCGTTAAAATCAACCTCATCTTTATATTGCTCATAATAGCTAATGTCTTGTACTGGTAACCAAACTTCAATTCCTACATCCAAATCGCCTGTAGACAAGGCTTCCATGATGGTTCCCATTTCAAGCTGTTTTACATCTACCTCATAACCTTCTTCTTCTAGAAGAACTTTCCATACATGGTTCACTGCAACATTTTCAGGCCAGTTTATTAAACCGAAAACGAGTTCGTCATCATCGGAATTTCCATTACCAGAATCCGATGCTTCTCCTTCTCCACATGCTGCAAGAATCACTGTTAACATTAGTACGATAGAAAATATTGAAAAACGTTTCATCTTCAGTAAAATCCCCTTTGTTGTATTTCTTCTATTGTCATTTTGTTATTTATTCTTGTTCTTCTTTTGGTATAAATGAAAAAATCTCACCAGTTTTAACACTTTCCGCTAATCTTTCCAGCCATCTGTAATACACTTTGGAATGATGAATCAAATCATAGTGTTCTTTGGCCGTCATCCTTACCTCGTTCGATACCTGTCCATCTTCCATCACTGCTTTCAAAGACGCTTCCGCTTCTTCCACCGCTTTCATATTCATGTCCGCTTCACGTTCCCACATTTGACAGTAGAAGGACATAAAAGAGTTAAAGAAGTTTTTTTCCGCCATATAGGTGTGTTTACGAGAACCTTTTTGATGTACCCTCTTGACCATACCTATGTTATATAGCTTCCGGACACTTGTGCTCATGCTCGGCTTGCTCATATTGAGTTCTTCTCGCATTTCATCAAGATTCATTTGATCGTTTAAGTACAACGTGGCATATAGTACACCAGCTGACGGAGTGACACCATAAAGATCCATCGTCTCTGCAATAGCTCCGATGACTTCACTTTTAGCAGCTTCAACTTTTTGTTGTGCCTGCTCATCATATTGATTTGACAAATTGATCACCTCCGTATTAAGTTCGTTAAATTTTTTCTTAACAAACTTAATATAAAGGTTTAAATGTATAATGTCAACCTCTTATCCTGTTATTCTTTTACATATTGACAATGATTTACTCAAATGATAACCTAATACCGATAACAAGATTAAGTTTATATTTAACAAAGTTAATACACTATTT
This sequence comes from Bacillota bacterium, assembly GCA_035301025.1. GTDB lineage: Bacteria > Bacillota > Bacilli > Bacillales > Amphibacillaceae > CALAMD01. The sequence goes on from DATGUV010000175.1 coordinate 3,093, forward strand.
ACATAAAGGAGAGGCTCCAAGTGAACGTTTTAAAACAATTTATTGATGGTGAATGGATTCTTTCGACAACAAATGAAACAAGAGAGATTATCAATCCTTTCAACCAAGAAATCATCGCCGAAGTAACAGAAGGGAATCACTCAGATGCAAAAATGGCCATTCAGGCTGCTCGTAAAGCCTTTGACCAAGGGGATTGGGCTGAGACAAATCCTACAGAACGTGGAAAACTCGTTCGTCAAATTGCTTTATTAATAGAAAGAGACAAAGAGAAGCTAGCTCGACTGGAATCATTAGACACAGGTAAAACGGTCGACGAAAGCCGAGATGATATGGACGGGATTGCGGATGTGTTTCACTACTATGCTGATTTAGCTGATAAAGACGCAGGAGAAATGATTCACTCTCCCATTCCGAACACGATTAGCAAAGTCGTTCGTGAACCTGTCGGAGTTTGCGCACAAATTACGCCATGGAATTATCCACTGCTACAAGCTTCTTGGAAATTGGCACCAGCGCTTGCAGCCGGAAATACACTTGTCATGAAACCAAGTGAAATCACGCCACTTACGACGATAAAAGTATTTGAATTAATGGAAGAAGCAGGCATTCCTGCAGGTGTTGTCAACTTAGTACTTGGTTCTGGAAACTCTGTTGGAGCAGAATTATCTATCAATAAAGACGTAGACCTGATTTCATTTACTGGTGGTCTTGAAACAGGTCAAAAGATCATGCAATCCGCGAGTATCAATATGAAGAAAATCGCCCTTGAACTCGGCGGTAAAAATCCGAATATTATCTTTGCAGATGCAGATTTCGAAACAGCTGTCGATCAAGCACTAAATGGTGTGTACTTTCATGCGGGACAAATTTGTTCAGCTGGGACGAGACTGATTGTTGAAGAAAAGATTCATGATGAATTTGTAGAAGCTTTAGTGAAGCGTGTACGCAACATTAAACTCGGCAGTGGCTTTGATGAGGATACAGAAATGGGACCATTAATTTCCGCAGAACATCTTGAAAAAGTAACAACATACGTAGAAAACGGCATAAAAGAAGGTGCGACATTAGCAGTGGGTGGTGGCAGACCGGATGATCCTGAGCTACAGAAAGGTTTCTTCTACTTACCAACCGTGCTCACTAATTGCACAACCGACATGAACGTCGTACAAGATGAAGGATTTGGCCCGGTGATTACGGTAGAGAAGTTTTCAACAGAAGAAGAAGCCATTCGCTTAGCGAACGATTCAAACTATGGCTTATCTGGCGGCGTATGGAGTCAAGACATCGCCAAAGCAGAACGAGTCACAGCCAAATTACGAATGGGAACGGTATGGATCAATGATTTCAATGTCTTCTTCACGCAAGCACCATGGGGAGGATATAAACAATCCGGTATCGGCCGTGAACTAGGCCCCCAAGGTCTAGAGGAATATACGGAAATTAAACATGTTTATCAAAATATCGATCCGAAGCCTATCCATTGGTTCGGCGCTCAATAGGGACAGGTCCCTTGTCCCACGGGGCGGTAGACACGGGGACAGGTCCCTTGTCCCACGGGGCGGGTGGCGGGACGAGGAACCTGTCCCCGAATCTCATTTAAGAATTTTTCAATTTAATTGCTTGATCTAACACCTTATCCCCTTGGATCATTCCATAAGCCATTTGATCAATAACATCTACTTTTATTCCTTTTGGTTCTATAAATTCTCTAATTTTCTTCTCAAGGAAACGAACTTGTGGACCAATTAATACGACATCAAGCCCATCTAGATTATTTTTTAATTGCGATTCAGCTACCGCTTCAATATCTGCATCAATATTTCTTTCTTCTGCAGATTGAAT
>DATGUV010000176.1:0-9942 GCA_035301025.1 Bacillota bacterium
AATTATAAAAGATTGGAAATGTAGTAATAATCATGTAAAAGAACAGAATCGTTAAATATGCTAGTGAATAGAAAAAGTTCACATCTGCCCACTTCTTATCATTCGTTTGTTTCTTAATGAGTCCTTTACCTGCAATAAAAATCCAAATAACATTTAACACTGTAGCTATTATTACAAATGGCATTCCAATTTCGGATAAGAAAAACGGAATTGGTAATAAACATAATATATAAATAAACGTTTGTTGCTTTGTAACAGTAAATCCATGAACAACTGGAAGCATTGGTACACCAGCAGCTTTATATTCATCGTGTCTACGCATAGCAATCGCAAAAGTGTGTGGGATTTGCCAAATAAATAAAAGCATAAATAAAGCAATTGGTATAATGTGGAAGGATGATGTTACAGCGGCCCAACCAATTAAAGGTGTAAATGCACCAGAAACACTCCCAATCATCGTGTTTAGTGTGTATTTTCGCTTGGACCAAAATGTGTATAGAACCACATAAGTAAACCAACCAAGGATGCCATAAATTGCCGCTTCAAGAGTCGTAAAAGCTAGAAAAAGGAAACCTAACCCTGTCGCACTAACTCCCATCCATAAAACAGTTTTCATAGAAAAATTCCCTGTAACAGTTGGACGTTCCTTCGTTCGTTTCATCTCTTTATCAAGGTCCACTTCGTACCAATTATTAATAATAAGAGCCCCTGCAGTAATTAAGATACTCCCGACCATTGTCGCTAAAAACAACCCTAGACTTGATCGTAAAGGTGTATTTGTAAAATATAATGCCAACATAAATCCAGCCAGTACTGGCAGCACATTTGCATAAAGTACGAGACCTTTCGTTAGCAATTTTAAATCATGAAAAAATATACGTAATAATTGTCCTGTTGATTGCGCTGAAGCAGTTGTTAAGCGCGATGTTTTGTCCATCCCATTCACCTCATGTACAATTCAATCATCTGAATGATGTTCCGTCTTATCCAACAATAGCTATATTCTTAATTTGAAGAGCTTCTACATATAAGACATTTGCTAATCATGGAAGGCAGCAATCTATTTCACGATATCAATCATTGCCCATCTAATACAACATGATATGCGCAAAAACATTACTGTTTTAGTGAGCAACATATGTTTACAATGAGTGGCAAAGATTGGACATGAAATGAAGATTGTATTCTTATTGTTTCATTATCGACATAATAAATCATTATTATTGTATCATGAACAGGATGTTCTATCTATTAATCATTCTTACTCTTCTATGATTCATCATAATTTTGTAACAAGTTGGTAACAATTACTGAATAACTTCCTCTACTCCCTCTCTTCGTCCTCTGTACCGTTTGAATCTTGAACATATTATATGTTCTATATCTTCACTTTAAGTAAGCGGATATTTTCTATGCAAATAGTATAGTTCCAATGGTTTCATTTTTCAAAGGAATAATCTACCTGCAACTACTTTCAATTCCGTTCCATCATTTTTTCCTGTAATTGTTCATGCAATGCTTTACTCTTCTTATCCATCACGTCTGTTGTTACATTATCTCGTAAAAAACAACTAGGGGAATCTTTAAATACAAACCAAGTAATCCAACTTCCTTGTAGGGATTTCTTTTTACCTTCAGAAATGTGTACTTCCATTGAAACGTCCATTGGTTCGGATATATGAATCATCATTGGATGTGTAGTAATTTCTTCAATGAATGCAGATATTCGTACATGTTCATCCAACCGTTGATTAATTGTGCATTGTTCCATTGCTTGGGGGATTGGCTTCTTTGTTTGACTTTCTATCAGAAGAATGTGCATGTTCCAGGAATAATATAAAAGGAACAAAACATATGGTACGGCTTTCAAATCCATTCACCTCAAAATTATCATGCCATGATTTTTAAAAGTTTGCATCTATCGAAAATCATCGTTTACACACGAATAATATATCGAAATTCAAATTATGAAAAATAGTTTAAAATGGAAATGTCTATACAATATGTCGTTACAAATGTTCAAATATACTTGTAAATTGTGCACCTATCCTTTATACAAGTATTCAAATATCGAATAGATCACTGAAGGACATTTGATTTTTATGCCTCTATAAACGACACAACATTCGATTATATACAGAAAGCCACATATTCTTCTTATCTTTCGCATCAGGAAACACCTTTTATAAACTTTCAATGGATTTACCCCTCTTATTTTGGTACTCTAACAACGTACCATGACTAGGGGAGATGAATACATGAAACGACTATTAATCGCTATGATAGCGATGTTTCTGTTGATTGGTGTAGGTTGTTCTGACAATGCAGTCCAACAAGATGTATCAACAGATCAATCAGCAAAGGACGATTCCTCAAATCAAACGGAGTCACCAGATGAAGGAGATTCCGATACAGGAAAAAATGATGTTCCAGCACAAGCTACAGAAGATAAGGAAAATCATCAGGAACATAATAATCCTCCTGTGACAGACGATTTACGAGTACATTATATAGATGTTGGTCAAGCAGACGCTACATTATTTCAATATGAACATGAAAGTACTCCCTATACAATTTTATTTGATGCAGGAGATTGGAATAAAAAAGATGTAGTTTCATACTTACATGCACAAGATGTATCTACAATCGATCTTATTATTATTAGCCATCCTCATGCAGATCACATTGGTCAATTACCACAAATAATGGAAGAGTTTGATGTCGATGAAGTGTGGTTTTCAGGTAACACTGCTTCATCCAATACATATCAACAAGCAGCAGAAGCTGTATTAGAAAGTGATGCTGATTATTATGAACCTCATGCTGGGGAGTCCTTTCAAGTAGGTTCTCTTACAATAGAAGTACTACACCCTAGCGAACTTACAGGAGGCTTAAATGAGGATTCTATTTCTGTTCGCATGGAGTATGGAGGCGTAGCATTTCTTTTCACTGGGGATGCATATAAACAAGCAGAGAAACAAATGATGCAGCAAACCGATCATATGCAAGCGCAATTTTTACAACTAGGACATCATGGATCAAATACATCAACGGACAAACAATTTATCCAAGAGGTCCAACCGGAAGTTGCGATCTATAGCGCTGGTACTGGAAATTCTTATGGGCACCCCCATCAAGAAACGTTGGACACGCTAACGGCTGAAAAGGTTGACATTTACGGGACAGATGTCCATGGTACAATCATCGTTACTACAGATGGAGAAACCTATGAAGTATCCACCTCTTCAAAAGGTACTGTTCAAGCCGGTAGCACTAGTACAAAAGACGCTTCTACAAAAAAGGATAAAACACCTAAAAAAGAGTCTAAGAAAAGCCATGAACAGTCATCCAATGGTACATGTGTAGACATTAACAAAGCATCTATTCATGAATTAGAGCGAATTAAACATATAGGACCTGCTCGAGCAGAAGAGCTTATAGATTTAAGACCCTTTGATTCTATTGACGACTTATCTCGTATAAGTGGCATTGGTCCAGCGCGTATTGCAGATATTAAAGAAGAAGGAATAGCATGTATAGGAGGAGAATAAATGCACGGAGTATTAGATCGTTTTTCTGATAATGATATGGCAGTTATTTTAATAGAATCTATCAACAAAGAAATTCACGTTCCTATTCATAAGTTGCCTCAAGGAAGTGTCGAACAAACATGGTTTCATATAAAAGAATGTCACGGAACATATCAGATTGATTCCATTGACAAAGTGAAAACAGAACACATGCAGCAAAAATCAACCAGTTTACAAGATAAATTACAAGCAAAAATGAAACGAAGTAAATACAAAAAGTAAAAAACGACAATTATTTCCTGGGAAATAGGACCTGCAAATATGTTGAATCTTTTTGAAAAATAAACCTACCATTTAATGAATTTCATAATACGTATTCTTTGCTACTTCACTATCACATGTAGTTCCGTTAAGACGTTTGAAACTACATGTTGTATTCAAATACTAGTTTGGGTAATTATGAAATTAATTCAATTATAATAAAGGGATGTGCCAAAATGCACGTCCCTTTTATCATAAATGTATGAAATGACCAAAGCTTGCTACAAGTGTAGCACTAACGATTCCGATAGAAACAGCCGCGATGAATCCAATGTAAAACGGTTGTAAACCAAGACCTTTAAACATTTTAAAATTCGTTGATAGTCCCACTCCAGCCATAGCAATCCCAAGCATATATGTAGAACCAAACCCACTTAAACTACTATAGACTTTTTCCCACGTGTGATTTGCCAGTATACCAAAGGCAGATCCAGTATTTGCTACTGTTACGTCTCCTATTGTTCGCATAAGTGCTAATGCTAGAAATCCAATCACAAATAATGGAACAAATGTGTACCATTTTGGAATGGCTTGTGCTTCCTCTTGTTCTCCGGTTTGTTTTCTAAAAAACAAAAAGGAAACAAGCGGTATAACTGCAATAATAAATAAGTTTCTCGTAAGTTTTGTTACTGTTGCCACATCAATGACTTGCTCATTTTGAAAGATTTGGTCATAAATGAGCGCAGATCCGGTAACTTGTGCCGTATCATGAATAGCTGTTCCAAGAAACAGGCCTGCTTTAATTGGATCATTACTAAATAGCGTATGTGCTACATATGGATATAAAAGCATTCCTACAAGACCAAAGATTGTAATATTTGCTACTGCATAAGAAATTTCGTTGTCTTTTGCTTTAATGACTGGTGAAGTAGCCATAATTGCAGTTACACCACAAATTCCAGTACCACACGCAATTAATGTTCCTAATCGATTGGATTGTTCCAACTTCTTTGTAAAATAAAGAGTTACAAATAACCCTACTGATATACAAATAACAATTAGTGGAATTCCCCATGCCCCGAGCTTTACGGCTTCTACTAAGCTTAATCGGAGCCCTAATAAAATAATTCCTGCACGAAGAGCATATTTTACCGAAAACCCTACTCCAACGAGGAAAGATTCAGACAAACCTATCGTATTTCTCAGAATCATTCCTAAAATAATTGCAACAAATATTCCAGAAATCGGACTTGCACTTCCTGGTGGTAAAACATTCAGTTGAATAAGTAATTTTCCAATAAGTTCTGCTCCGTATATTCCAATCATCATAACTATAAAGCAGAGAATAATCCCGGGTATTATTGATAGCATAAATGGTTTATGTTCTGGCTGTTTCTTCGTAGTTGTCATATAATTATCCTTCTTTCAGTAATCTCCATACAAATACATACCCTCAGTCATAGTTTGCAATGTGCGTTGTTATAAATATTCGCTACATGATTTATACACAAAATACGATTACATCTCTTTTTGAACAATGGCCTGTCTAGCAAGACGATCCGCTTGTTTATTTTCAATTTCTGGGATCCATTTAATAAAAAATAAAGGAAATTGACGTATATATTGCTGAATACTCGTTATATATGGCTGGAATACTTTATTTCGCGTGAAATTTTTTTCAATGGTATCTACCACTATACGTGCGTCTGTCCGAAAAGATAAAGTCTCCCTAGGATATTTTTTAGCACAAATGCGCAATCCTTGTAAAACTCCTTCGAATTCCGCTTCTTGATTCGTACCTTTTACACCAATTGGTATGCTGTAATATTCAACATCCCCTTCATGCTGAATCACTATACCTATCCCACAGCGACCTTCCCCATCCATAGCTCCATCTGTATATACTACAATCATATCCGTCACCTTCATAGCATGTGCGTCATTGTTTTCAAACACATTCATTCTTAGCAATTCTCACTTATCTTTATCATCTTTTTGAATAGCAATTCCTTGGACAACACGAACATTTTTATTGTATGCATGCCCTTCGTCTTCTTCCCGCCACACCCATGATTTCACTATTTTAAACATCACAATACTAAAACTTGATAACTGAACAATCTTTAAAATTCCACCCGATAATTGCTGATCATATACTGCGGTCATTAGCGGGAATATTTCACCCGCAGTTGCTTGAAAAACTGAGTAATGTGCAGTTGGTACGAGTAGGAAGAAAAAACCGATCGGCATTAATGCTAAAGATGCAAAAAATACATAGGCAATCCGAACGAGCGGACCAAGCTCATTTACTCGACGAACAGGATTCATAATCGACCACCACATAAAAAAACCATAAAGGAACATGAGTAATTGATAGAACGTTGATAAAACAACATTCCCATGAATTACATTAAAGATGGTTGGAACAAAATATACAGTAAATAATATATTAAAAACCGCTAACGTAACCCAAGGATGTCCTGCAATTTTAATGAACGTACGTAATTTATAATTCCAAGCATACTTTTTAAACCATTTAAATGGGAGTCCTACAATGATAAGAGGTACAACAACGAAATAGGAAACAGATATTTGTACCATATGAGCACTAAATAAATAATGATCCGCTATAATTGTAAACGGACTTCCCTGTAAAATATATAAAAGAATAACTCCAGTATAAAAAAACTTCACTTGACTGGATTGAAGTTCATATTCAGGCGAGTGAAGGATATATCGGTTATACGCATATATCAATAGACATATAATCCCAAACCATAGTGGACCCCAAATTTCGAACAAAGAATATCCTTGAAAAATTGATCCAATCACGTGTACTTCCCCCATTAATCAAGTGCATTTCATAATCTCCAAAATAAGCGATTTTTATGCAACATGTTGTATGGACGTTGCGCTAAATGAGGACTATGAAAAGCATTCAGCCATAATCATTTTCCATGAAAAAATTAATGACACGTTGCAAAATATCTATTGTTCGTGTCTAATGACTCTCCATCTTCCTTAGTTTAGCAAAATATATACGAATTGAACAGCAATGCATACGGGTATAATTACCTGTTGTGTAAGTTATATATAGACTATAGTCTTATTTTGCACGTATATTGTTATCTTTTTTCCTTATTATGTTAAAGTAAAAACAGTCTTAAACCTGTGCCTGTTCGACAATGTTCGTCTTTCTCTAAAACACGTATATTTCGATTTAAAACACACACTTTTATAAATGAGAAACATGTTCTGTATAAGTGGGGATTAAAAGGCACTCTTTTACATACGTTTAAGGCTATCGTATTAATCTTGAATGCAACAATATAAATTGGAGGTACAAGTATGAAAAAGGTAACGACGTATTTTATGGTATTATGTGGATTATTAATTATTCTCGGAGGATGTGGAGATAAAGATGCTGAGGAAGAGCAGGAACAAACTGAAGCCGACACAAATATCTCTGAAGAAGAAAATGATGAAGAAGAAGTAGAAGATGAAAACAAAGACGAAGAAAGAGATGAAGATAAAGAAAATCGTGAAGAAGAGGATGAGGAAAGAGAAAGTCAATTTGAGGATGCAACGGAAGATGACATTGCGAAAAATAACGGAAACAATCCAGAAGACTTAACTGAATTAACAGCAATGGAAGAAGTAGATGAGATTGAAGATAAAGTACAAGACCAAGATATGACAAAAGATGAAGATTTGAAGTTAAGGGAAATTTATGGTGCTGCAAATGCAAGTGAAGACATTGAATATGACAAAGTAAAAGGATATTACGTTCTTGAATTACAAGCTGGATTATCCAATTATACGAGTAGCCAAAGCTTTAGTGAGAAATGGGTAGCATTTGCCCTTCCAGACGGGGTAAGTGTTCCTGATGTGGATGAAATCCCAAGCGGGGTTGTCGTTGTAACACTTCCTGACGGCCATAAGGGAGTAGCTGTAAAAATACCTAACATTCATGAAATTTCCAGTGAGTATGTTTATATCGATCTTCCGCTAATTGGAACACCAGATGACAACGATCCAAATGAAAACCTATATTTGTACAATGTAGACGGAAATGCGCATACGGCTGAACTTATTGGAGAGATTAACGCTACAAGAGAGATTGATTTCTCAGTAATGAAAGATTAATCATATCCTGTTTGTACGTTTAACACATTATATAAACCGAATCCTATTTCTATTGAAATAGGATTCTTTTTCTTTAAAACAAGACGTTTTTATATATTCCATAAAGATGATATCATTGGATGGATGAAAGGACGTGCTTAAAATGACTTTTTCGGGTTTTGAACAAAAGGATTTTGAATCTTTTGCCATTGAAGGATTAGAAGGCAGAATGGAAGCAATTCAACAACGCATTCAACCTAAATTTCAAGAACTTGGTGAAGAACTTGTCGATTATTTAGCTACACATGTCGGAAACGAGATGCACATACATATTGCTAAACATGCGCGAAGAACGGTGAATCCACCCAATGACACGTGGGTTGCTTTTAGCTACAATAAACGAGGATATAAAATGACCCCACATTTTCAAGTCGGACTGTGGGACGACCGCTTATTTGTTTGGCTCGCTTATATTTATGAGCTACCAAATAAAAAAGAAATGGCACAATTGTTTATTGATCATATGGACGACTTTTCGGAAATGATTCCTAAGGATTTTGATATTTCCATGAACCATATGAAAAAATCAGATACACGTATGGAAGATGCTGATCTGGAAAAAACATTGACTCGATTTAGAGATGTAAAAAGTGCAGAACTATTAATAGGAAAACAGTTTTCTGCGGATGATCCGTTGTTAGCAGACGGGGAAAAGTTTATGCGTGAAGTGGAATCGATTTGTGACGCGCTTATTCCCATCTATCAAATGTCTTTAGAATATTAACCTATTTGAAAACGACCACCTGTCATTGGTCGTTTTTTTATGGAGTAAATCCTTAAATAGAATAAAGTATGAATGGGGTGATATATAATAGAATGGAGCACGTTATGAGTGTGACTGTTGTTGCTTTAGATAAATTTTTTCGTTTCTTTTGTGTATATCTTCCTACATGAATGAAAGAATTTAGATATAGTACAAATAACAGAATAACTACAGTACATGTCCCAATCCGGAAACACTATCTCCAGACCTAAAACTATTCTCCACTCTCTCCATCAACTGATCTCTTAAATGCACGCCATCATACACATTATAAGGAACCGGTCCATCCATCGCTAGTTGATGTTTCGGGTGATAAGGCAGGAGTTCATCAAGTTTTTGTCCTGCTTTTTGTGCACCTTGTTTTGCAGCTTGTACACTTACTCTTCCTGCTTTGTCTAATCCTTTGAAGCCAAATATGGATCCTACTGCATAGGTAAACCAATGAGCTCGACTTTCCGCATCACCGTGGATAACATCTCGGATAAAGTGAAACTTCATTCAGTGGGGTTTCCACTGAATGTTAGTTGAACAGAATCAGGGATTTACGGGCAGTTTATCCCCGTATATTTTCTTGATTTTATTCAGAGATTTGAAGCGGGGATATTACTGCGCGTTAATGCGTGATAAATGAGTCATAGATTCCTTTTCCAATGTATGTAGCCGTTTCGATTGGATGGGCAATCATGTTTCCTAAGGCTTCTAATGTTCCTGGAAGGTCTCTAGCTATCTGCACGATGCCTAATACGAAATCTTCTCCCAAGTGATAAATTGCACTAGTTGTGCCTTTTACTACGTCTACAATTACTTGGGAAAGCTCAACAATGGAGTTCAGTTTCTTTTCATATTTTAATTATTATTAACTTTTTTGTTTTCACATAAAAATATGACTTCTAACTGATTAAGCCAATACACTAAAGGCAGAATTCTTTTTTATATGACCAGATAATCTATGAGAATACTGCCTTTACTAAAATTATTATATTAAGTTTTGTCTTTCATGATTGTTAAAAGACGACCAAGTTTATTTCTCCCGTTCAAAATAACAATTAAAACCTTCAGAATTTCCAGACCCAATCAGTGCTAAATTATCTTCATTTTCAATAATGATTTCATAACCGTCCAAATCACCATTTGGATTATAAAAGTAAATATGCATTCCATAACGCGCTTCATTCAAAGAGTATTTAAAATCAATACCACCAT
>DATGUV010000177.1:0-11080 GCA_035301025.1 Bacillota bacterium
GAAGAAGAAATGGGTACGTCCTATACCCATATTGATGCATTTTTAGAAGGAAGAGAAGTGCCAGCAGAAGATGCTCAAGTGATTCAAGCGATGCACACAAAAACAGCACATAAACGAGAGATACCAGCAAAATATACTCGCCACTAATAGGTTATTGGATAAAGCGGTAACACTGAAGTAAAAGGAAAATATTAACGGTTTTTAAAACCCTTTTTTATCAAACAATAGAAATGTATATATGAAATGACAAGCAGTGATCAACAAGTTGCTTCAGGAAATATTCATATACAAGTTTGCTAAAGGAGGGTTTATGTATGCTCAAATACATTGTAAGTATCACTACAAGTCTGTTTCTCTTAGTTGGATGCCAAATGAATGACTCCAATCAACAAGATACCTCTCAAGAAAATAACCTTGTAGAAGATGAAATGAAGGTTAGAAATGATCCGAATCAGAAATATAGACAAAGTCTTGAAAAGGGTGTTGGAGAAGGAGGATATAAGGAGCAATTTTTTTCTTCCGCTGAGCAACGAGAAATCATTCAACATGTTTCACAAATGAAGAACGTTGTTTCTGTCTATGTAAATCATGGTAGTGAAAGAGTGAATATCGTTGTATCTGTAAAAGAAGGACCTTATGAGGAAATAAAAAAAGAAATAAAAGGATATGTTAAAGAACGTTTTCCTCAAAGAAAAATTGATGTACAAGTCATTCAATCCACTGGGTAAACACCATACAAAAGTGGAGGTTTTTGCGTAAATGTGGTATTCTTCACTTATAAGAAAGTCGAGGTAAGGGAGAGAATATTTCATGGCAGGACACTCAAAGTGGAGCAACATTAAACGAAGAAAAGGTGCGCAAGACGCCAAAAAAGGGAAGATTTTTATGCGTCACGCGAAAGATATATATATTGCAGCAAAAGAAGGTGGTGGAGATGCATCTATGAATGCAGCCCTTCGATTAGCTGTTGATAAAGCGCGAGCAGATAATATGCCTAATGATAACATTGAACGGGCCATTAAGAAGGCAACAGGAACGCTAGAAGGTGTGACGTTTGAGGAAATCACTTATGAAGGATATGGACCGGGTGGGGTTGCGATTATCGTTGATGTTTTAACGGATAATCGTAATCGTACCGCTGCTGAAATTAGACACGCCTTTAGTAAAAATGAAGGGAATTTAGGAGCTACGGGTTGTGTTTCTTATTTGTTTGATCGTAAAGGATATATTGTTATTTTAAAAAATGACGACATTGATGAAGATGAGCTTACTATGGAAGCGATTGAAGCTGGAGCAGATGATATAGAAGTGAATGAGGAAGTGTTTGAAATCTATACAGACCCATCTGTGTTTGGAGAAGTCTGTGAAAAACTCCAAGAAGCAGGATATGCTCTAGAAGATGCGGAGATTTCATTAATTCCACAAACGTATACAGAACTTCCTGATGATGAGGAAGAAAAAATGCTTGCATTAGTTGATATGCTTGAAGAGTATGAAGATGTACAAGACGTGCATCACAATTTATTAATTGGTTCATGATGGAGGTGACTTCTATTCATTTGAATAGAAGTTTTCTTTTGCTTCTTTCGAATGCATGTTCGATGTAACTGTTTGTTTTTTATGGTACGATAGGAACAGAAAATAAAGGGAGAAAATCGAATGATTACATATGTAAAAGGCTTATTAACAGAGATAAATGATCAATCCATTGTAGTCGAGGTTCAAGGTCTAGGCTATGAAATTATTTGTGGCAATCCATATGAATTTCAACACGAGGAAAATGGAGAGGTTCATGTACATACATATCAACATGTTAGGGAAGATGCCATCCAACTATATGGTTTTAAACATCCAAAACAAAAAACATTATTTATGAAGTTAATCTCCGTATCTGGAATAGGACCGAAAAGCGGGATCGCAATTATTGGAACGGTAGACGTACAAGGTTTTGTTGCTGCGGTAGAGCAAGAAGACGAAAAATATTTAACACAGTTCCCTGGCGTTGGAAAAAAGACTGCCAGACAAATTATCTTAGATTTAAAAGGTACACTAGAAGATATTGCTTATGTAGAATCATCTGATGAAATTCCTATTATTGGTCTACATGCAACGACGGATGAAAAAAAACATTTGCAAGACGCTATAGAAGCCTTATCAGCGTTAGGATATTCGGACACAGAGATTAGTGCTGTCACACCGACATTGCAACAAGATGATCAAGGGGAAACAGATGAACTCATTCGTAAAGCTCTCAGGTTACTTGCAAAGCATTAAGATAGGAGGGATCTGAACATGGATGAACGGGTAATAAATGGTGAGTTGCAAGAAGAGGACCAAGGGATTGAACTAAGTCTTCGTCCAACATCACTCAGTCAATATATTGGACAACATACCGTCAAAGAAAACTTACGAATATTTATTCAAGCGGCTAAAATGCGCAATGAAGCACTAGATCACGTGCTTTTGTATGGACCACCAGGACTTGGAAAAACTACATTAGCTGCCATTATTGCAAATGAGATGGGTGTTCAATTTCGCGCAACTTCCGGGCCAGCAATTGAACGTGCTGGGGATTTGGCGGCAATTTTATCATCTTTGGAACCGGGAGATGTATTATTTATTGATGAGATTCACCGACTACCTCATGCCATTGAAGAAATCTTGTATCCGGCGATGGAAGATTTCTTTTTAGATATTATTGTTGGGACTGGTCCTAGTGCGCGTTCGGTACGAATTGACTTACCGCCTTTTACGCTAGTAGGAGCAACGACTCGTGCTGGACTGCTTTCTGCTCCCCTACGTGATCGTTTTGGCGTATTAAGCAGACTAGAATTTTATGAAGCGGATGATTTATGTGCAATCATTGAGCGAACAGCTGAAATCTTTTCAACGATTGCTTCTGATGATGCTTCGGTTGAAATAGCTAAACGTTCTCGCGGTACTCCTAGAATTGCCAATCGCTTATTAAAAAGAATTCGGGATATATCCCAAGTACGTGGGGAAAAAGAAATTAGTATTGATACAACACGTGTAGCTTTAGAAATGTTACAAGTGGATGAAGCTGGACTTGACCATATTGACCATAAGCTTATAAAAGGTATGATTGAAGGGTATAAAGGTGGTCCAGTAGGCCTTGAAACAATAGCAGCAACCATTGGAGAAGAGGCGCAAACGATTGAAGAAGTATATGAACCTTATTTATTGCAAATTGGTTTCATACAAAGGACACCTAGAGGTAGGGTTGTCACAAGTAAAGCATATGCACATTTTGGCATCGAACAGCCCCCTGAATAATAGAGGGGGCTCATGATTACGCAATAAATGAAATTAAAAGAGGGAATAGCATGAATACATTGGAATTTGATTTTGACTTGCCAGATCATTTAATAGCTCAGCACCCGTTAAGTGATCGTACATCATCACGCATGTTAGTCATGCATAAAGAGTCAAATACACTTGAACATAAGCATTTTAGGGATATTGTAGAATATTTACAAGAAGGAGACTGTCTTGTTTTAAATGATACACGAGTACTTCCAGCTCGATTATTTGGTGTGAAGGAAAGTACAGGTGCACGCATAGAAATGTTACTTCTTCATGAGGAAACAGAAGATACGTGGGAGACCCTTGTGAAACCGGCAAAGAAAATTTCAGTAGGAGATCAGGTTTCTTTTGGTGATGGAGTGATTCGAGCAACTTGTATTGCCAAAGGTGATCAAGGGGGTAGAACTTTTCAACTACGTTATGAGGGGATCTTTTTAGAAGTTCTAGAGAAATTAGGAACGATGCCTCTCCCTCCATATATCCAAGAAACATTAGAGGATGCAGATCGTTATCAAACAGTATATGCCAAACACCATGGCTCTGCGGCTGCTCCAACAGCCGGACTTCATTTTACCAATGAGTTATTGGATGAAATTAAAGCAAAAGGTGTGCATATCGCCTATATCACATTACATGTAGGGTTAGGTACATTTAGACCTGTACAAGTAGATGATATTAAGGAACACACAATGCACAGCGAATACTATCAAATAAATGAAGAAACAGCTACCTTATTACAAAACGTTAAAGAACATGGCGGTAGAATTATAGCCGTTGGCACAACTTCAACGCGAACATTAGAATCATGCGTACAACAATCAGGTGGAAAATTTATAGCGTCTAGCGGGTGGACAGATATCTTTATTTATCCTCCTTATACGTTTCAAGCAATTGATGGTATGATTACAAATTTTCATTTACCAAAATCAACGCTCATTATGCTTGTAAGTGCATTAACATCTAAGGAAAAAACATTGCATGCCTATGAAGAAGCTGTAAAAGAAAAATACCGTTTTTTTAGTTTTGGGGATGCGATGTGCATATTGCCATAAAGGAGAGAATATAATGACAATCACATATGAACATATTAAGACGTGTAAACAAACAGGAGCCCGTTTAGGGAAAGTTCATACACCACATGGTACATTTGACACACCGATGTTTATGCCAGTTGGAACATTGGCTAGTGTAAAAACAATGAGTCCTGAGACATTAAAAGATATGAATGCTCAAATTATTCTTTCTAATACGTATCATTTATGGCTGAGACCTGGAGAAGATATCATACAAGAAGCTGGAGGGCTTCACAAGTTTATGAATTGGGACCGTCCAATTTTAACGGACTCAGGTGGTTTCCAAGTATTTAGTTTAAGTGATATGCGCGAAATTAAAGAAGAAGGGGTTCACTTTAGACATCATTTAAGTGGGGAAAAATTATTTTTCTCACCAGAAAAAGCTATGGCTATTCAAAATGCTCTCGGTTCTGATATTATGATGGTACTAGATGAATGTCCTCCATATCCGGCATCATTTGAGTATATGAAACAGTCAGTTGAACGAACTTCTCGTTGGGCAGAAAGAAGTTTACAAGCACATATTCGTCCAGAACATCAAGGACTTTTTGGGATTATCCAAGGTGGGGAATATGAGGAACTTAGAAAACAAAGTGCTCGTGATATCACTTCGCTTGGTTTTCCAGGATATGCTGTTGGTGGGTTATCTGTTGGTGAATCGAAAAAAGTGATGAATGAGGTATTGGAATTTACGACCCCACTTATGCCTAGTGATAAACCAAGATATTTAATGGGGGTGGGATCTCCAGGATCTTTAATCGAAGGTGCAATGCGTGGAATAGATATGTTTGACTGTGTATTACCAACTCGTATAGCGCGAAACGGGACATGTATGACGTCTAATGGTAGACTAGTGGTACGCAATGCAACATTTGCCCGCGATTTCAATCCAATCGATCCTAATTGTGACTGCTATACGTGTAAAAATTATACGAGAGCGTATGTCCGTCATTTAATAAATTGCAATGAAACGTTCGGTTTTCAACTTACTACTTATCATAATTTATATTTTCTGTTAAACTTGATGGAGCAAGTTCGAACAGCAATTCGCGAAGATCGACTTGGTAATTTTAAAGAAGACTTTTTCGAGCAATACGGTTTAAATAAGCCAGGTGCAAAAAGCTTCTAAATACTTATAAGAAAGGGGGAATTGATGATGGAAATGTTAGCAACCCTAGCACCAATTCTATTAATGTTTGTAATTTTCTACTTCTTGCTTATTCGTCCACAACAAAAACGTCAAAAGCAAGTAAGAGAAATGCAAGGTGCTTTACAAAAAGGTGATGCAGTTGTGACGATTGGTGGATTACATGGAGAAATTCATGCGATTGATGAGGACACTGTAGTTCTTCTTACCGGTGGAGATACAAAACTTACATATGATCGAGCAGCGATCCGCGACGTACAAAACTAAAAGAAAAGTGACTTCTATGATGGGAAGTCACTTTTTTTGCCTTTTATTTGTACGTTTTTAATCTGCCTCGGTTTGTTTGGGGGCAACATTCACTCCAATCATTCCTCCTAAACAAGCGACACATATATATCCAACGTGATGTAGAGATTGTGACATTGTAAACCATTCATTATATCCTAAAAATTGCACGAGAAACGTAAACATAGTGAATCCAAGGCCGATCAGCCCACCAATAGCCCATCCTTTTACGCGACCTTTCGCTCCAGCAACAATTCCTCCGCTAAATAAGGCGATGATACCAATGCATAATGTAATCCAAGGCATAAGGGAAGGAGTTAGCGTTGTAAATTTTAATAATAATGCTAAAACAATACTGGAGAGAATAATCACTGCAAAAACAATGATCCAACCAAATAACAATGCTTCAAATTGCTTATTTCTCATGTCTACACCTCCTTTCTGAAAAAGGAACTACATCCACTTTTGGATAAATGGTAATTGCTCTAGTTCCTCTCGTGTAATAAACTTAAATAACAATAAAAACAATCCATAGATAAAACATAATAAAAGAATAATCCCGCCGAAAATCAGTATATGATCATTGAAATAGAGCAATATACTTCTGAACATATGGGCAACCATCCATGTAGAAAATACAAGACCGAGCATTTTCCCGATGTCTTGAAGAGGTATGGAAAACTTTATCCATTTATGTAATGAACGTAAATGTAATAAAGTAACGAAAACGACACTAAAAGACATCGCAATAGCAGCACCCATGATTCCAAATGAAGGATGAGAAGCTAATGTAAATAGGAGTCCTAATTTCATGCATGTCCCAAGTAAACTATTCCACATGGCTGGTCGAGCTAAGTCTAGTGCCTGAAGCGCAGCTTGTAAGGGTGCTTGAATGTATAATAATAAATAAAAAGGAGCCATCATCATTAATAACGGACTAGCATTGGAAGTGCCATACATGTATAGTAAAATCGGGCTTGCAAATAAAGAAAGAATGATCGTCGCAATAGCGCCAGAAGCAAATGAGACGCGAATGGCCTGATGGATCCGGTGGAAGATAAACGAGTTATTTTTAGTTGCATCTGCCTCAGCAATAGAAGGTAAAAGAGCAATGGATAACGAATGTGTAATAAACGTTGGTAAAAATAAAAGAGGAATAATATATCCGGTTAATTCACCATATTGTTTTGTGGCAAGAGCACTTGATATTCCAGCTAATGCTAAGCTTTGTGTAATAATAATGGGTTCTAAAAACATGGAAAAAGAATTGATCAGTCGACTACCAGTACTTGGAATTGCAATTGAAAATAATTCCTTTATGGTCTGAGTAGAAGATCCAATAAAGGCAAAGAAATTTTTTCGAATACGAATGCTTTTTTGCTTCTTAAACGTATAAACCATGTACAATAAAGAAGCAAATTCACCGAATATGACACTAATCATTGCCCCTGCGGCAGCAAATTCAATTCCAAAGGGTAGGAGAAGCTGAATGAGAAGAATGACACAGGCAATCCGGATAATTTGTTCAATGACAAGTGCAAAACTTTGAGGGCGCATGTTTTGCATCCCTTGAAAATATCCTTTTAATAAACCAGATATCGCCATGATTGGAATAACAGGACCAATTGCATACAATGGATAAATGATTCGAGGATCTGTAAAGAAATGATTTGCAATAAAAGGTGTACATATCATTAAAAAAAGAGTGGAGATCGTACTCGTCACCAAAGTAACAATAAAGGCGACTGTCATGATTCGTTTTATTTTTTTAGAATTATTATTTGCATGGGCTTCCGCTACCCTTTTGGAAATGGCAACAGGCAAGCCTAGCTGTGTAATCGTAACAACGAGCATCATCGTAGGTAGTGCCATCATATATAAACCAATGCCTTCTTCACCCATGACTCTAGCAACTACAAGACGGTTCACAAACCCTAATAAACGGGTAATCATTCCAGCAAATATGAGCATCAGTGTGCCTTGTAAAAAAGTTTGTTTTGTCATTTGGATAGACCCGCCTTCTCAAAAAATAAGTTTTCATATACAATGATATATATGCAAATACATTGGCCAAGCATGACAAGTATTTAAGGATACTTGAAAATTGGAGGAGTGCTCATTGGACGAACAAAAACCAGTAACGGAGTGGAGAAGTGAAATCGAACTCGTCTTGGAAATTAAACAAAATGAATTCCAAATGTTAGGATATGAAAAAACGACTTCAGATGATATATGGAATTGTTTAACCACAACTGTTTGGAAAAATAGGAACCCCGAAAAACGATTGTATGAAGTTGTATCTGAAGTTTTACATTTACAAATTTCAACGTATATGACATATTTAACGATGGGTATATATCAAGATAATGATGATCTAATGGCTTCAATTTCAGCACTCAGAGGCGACTAAGAATAGATACATAACACTTGATGAGCAGTGCAATTGAATAAGGGAGGATATTCACACATGAAACACAAGGGTAAAATAGTTGCCTTTTTTATTGTTGTTTTGCTTTTTGCAGGAACGATAGGGGGAACACTTACAGGAGTTAGTAAAAACATTAAACTAGGACTTGATTTACAAGGTGGATTTGAAGTTCTATATGAAGTGGAACCAGTGGATGAAAACCAAGAAGTTTCGCGTACAATGCTTGAATCTACTGTGCAAACATTGAATGACCGTGTCAACCGGCTAGGAATTAGTGAAGCGAACATAGATATTGAGGGGGAAGACCGGGTTCGCGTACAATTAGCGGGAGTAGAAGACCAAGCTGAAGCACGAGAGATTTTATCTACATCTGCACTTGTTACATTTAGAGATGTACATGACGAAATGTATCTAGATGGAACGGATATTAAAGAAGGTAGTGCGAAACAAAACATCGATCCTGAAACGAATCGACCGATGGTTACGTTACAACTGAAAGATGCAGATAAGTTTGGTGATGTAACGACTACAATTAAAGACATGAAACCAGACAATTTACTTGTCATCTGGATGGATTATCAGGAAGGTGATTCCTTTGAAGCGGAAGTCCAAAAGGAAGAACCAAAGTTCATCTCAGCACCAAGCGTTGAAAAAACATTGCGCACAAATGATGTCCAAATCAATGGTGATTTTACCATCGAAGAAGCTAAGCGTTTAGCTGATATTATTAATGCTGGCTCTTTACCAGTACATATGGAAGAAATTTTCTCCACGTCAGTTGGAGCACAATTTGGAGAGCAGTCTCTAAGCAAAACCGTGTTTGCCGGATTTATCGGAGTCGGAGCTATCTTTCTTTTTATGATTTTTGCTTACCGATTTGCAGGAGTCATCGCTTCCATTAACTTAGCAATTTATATTTATCTTATCTTACTCGTATTCAGCTTGCTTCAAGGGGTCTTAACATTGCCTGGAATAGCAGCACTTATTCTAGGGGTTGGTATGGCAGTAGATGCGAACGTCATAACCTTTGAGCGAATAAAAGAAGAATTACGAACAGGTAAATCAATTAAAGCAGCATTTGATGCAGGAAGTAAAAACTCATTACGAACAATTGTGGATGCGAATATCACAACTATGTTAGCTGCAGTTGTCTTGTTTTACTTCGGAACAAGCTCTGTAAAAGGGTTTGCTACGATGCTCATCGTTAGTATTTTAGTGAGCTTTTTAACGGCTGTATTTGGAACACGTGCCCTTATGAGCTTATGGGTGAAAAGTGGATATTTACGTAATAAGCCGGGGTGGTTTGGTGTAAAGAAAGACCAAATACAAGATATTGCAGATACATCAGAAGTTGAACCAACATTTTTAGGAAAAACTATTCAAGTGATTAAACATCAGAAAAAGATCTTTATTAGTAGTGCGATTGTGTTAATCATTGGTGTTATTTCATTAGGTGTATTTAAATTAAACCCGGGAATTGACTTTACAAGTGGTTCTAGAATTGAAGTGTCCACAACTGAATCACTCACTGCTGAAGAGGTAGAAGCAGATTTTGAAAGTGTTGCACTTGAACCGAAGTCAATTGTCTTATCTGGGGATAACAACGATATGGCTGTAGCTAGATTTGATACTGTTTTATCTGAAGATGAGATTGCTGAAGTGAAAGAATATTTCCAAGAAAAATATGATCATGAGCCAGGGGTAAGTGTCGTATCTCCAATTGTTGGTCAAGAACTTGTGAAGAACGCAGTAAAAGCTCTGCTAATTGCTGCAGTTGGAATGATTATTTATGTAACATTCCGTTTTGAATTGTTCTTTGGAATTACCGCAATTATTGCGTTGCTCCATGACGTATTTATTGTGCTTGTAGTGTTTAGTATATTTAGGCTTGAATTTGACGTAAATATTGTTGCGGCAATATTAACGATTGTAGGGTATTCCATTAATAACACGATTGTTATATTTGACCGCATTAGGGAAAATATTCGTTTGAAAAAACGCATAACATCGATGAAAGATTTAGCGAAAGTAGTGAATGATAGTCTCATTCAATCCTTTACGCGAAGTATTAATACAACGATTACAACTCTTATTGCGGTACTTGCATTCTTAATTTTCGGCGCGGCGTCTATTGGAGGTTTTGCAATAGCATTAGTAGTTGGGTTAATCGCAGGACTTTATTCATCACTCTTCCTTGCGTCTCAATTATGGCTAGTGACAAGAGGTAGAAATGTAAAAGAGAAACCACTTGACTTTACAAAGAAAAAACGTGTAGAAGGTCCACAAGTATAAAATAATATACGAATGTCTGATGCTCCTCCTGTTTACCATTGTGGGAGGAGCTCATATCATATTTGAGAGGATGTATGTATATGAAAGGGCAAACATATGTAATTATCTCCATCGTTTTAATCATTCTCGTTGCTGTATTTGCAGTAACAAACGTTGATGCAGTTGAAGTAAATTACTTATTCTGGGTCGTTGAATCTCCACTTATATTAGTTATTTTATTTTCAGTGCTTATGGGTGGATTACTAGTTGCTGCAGCAGGGAGTGTGCGTTTATATCAACTTAAAAAAGAAATGAAAGAACTACACAAACAATTGGAACAAACCAAAGGAATTATAAGTGAAAAAACTAAACACTCGAATGGACATCAAAAAGATCAAGAGTAAAGTATGAAAATACTCCTTTACTTTACATTGCACGTATTTCAGGGGTAGAGGTGAAGTTATGTTAGAAAGTAAAACGACATGGGAATTTGCGGAAGACATTGAAATCAATGACTCATATCAGGTAAGAGGTAAACAGTTATCTCATATT
>DATGUV010000178.1:0-10863 GCA_035301025.1 Bacillota bacterium
GATTGACAATTTAAAATTCATGCGTTATTATTGAATCACTTTTCATAAGAGATTTATGCGCTCCTCAAAATGTGTTTGTTTTACATACAACATTTCACAAAAAGACTGAAAAATGACAAGAATATGTATCTATATAATATAGACTATTTTGTGAGAAGACAGTCAAGAAGAGTGCATTATTTTTTGGCGCATAAGAAAGCGCATTCATTTTGAGGATACATTACTATGTGATGTACGTAAGTAGTCTAAATAATACAAGGGGGCAGTTTAATGAATAAAAAGTGGTTTTTAATTTCAATCTTTGGAATTTTCGCGTTATTATTAACGGCTTGTGGTTTCACAGATTCAGATGATTCTAATGGGAAAGATGACGCAAATGGTGATGCTTCAGGAGCTGATTCAGAACAAGTACTAAATTTAACTACGACAAGTGAGATTGCGTCGTTAGACATTAAAGAAGAACATGGAGTGTTAACTGCTATTGCAAATACGAGAGAGGGATTGTATTTCTTAGATAAGGATCATCAACCAGCACTTGCAGGTGCAGAATCACATGATGTTAGTGATGATGGTCTCGTGCATACATTTAAAATTCGTGAAAACACATGGACAAATGGCGACCCAGTAACTGCACATGATTATGAATATTCGTGGAAGAGAACTGTTGGGGAAGCTGGATATTATGCGTATTCTTTTGCAAACGCGAACGTTGAAAATGCTCAAGCGATTATGGATGGAGATGCAGATCAAGATGAACTTGGAATCGAAGCTACTGATGATGAGACGCTTGTTGTAACATTAACTGAACCTTATCCATTATTTGAATTATCACTAGCATTCCCAGCATTTGGTCCTATTAATGAATCTTTTCAAAAGGAAGCTGGAGAAGATTATGGGCAGGAACATGATCAAGTTGTTTCAAATGGACCATTCTATATTTCCGATTGGAAACATGGTCAGGGATGGCAATTTAAGAAAAATGAAGATTACTGGAATGCAGATGAAGTTACGTTAGAAGAAGTAAACGTGACGGTTGTAAAAGAAGAATCAACAGCAGTGAACCTATATGAATCAGGAGAAATTGATCTTGTAGAATTATCTGCGGCATTCATTGATAAGTACCAAGATGATGAAAACTATACAACAGAAAATACAGCCATGATCCGTTTCTTACGTTTTAACCATACCCATGAAGCTCTCGGAAATGTCAACATTCGAAGAGCGCTTGATATGGGATGGGACAAAGAATCTTTAACAGACGTTATTTTGAAGAATGGTACTGTTCCAACATACTTTTTAGTTCCTGATATTGCAATTGGTCCTTCAGGGGAAACATTCCGGGAAATGAATGGAGACTTTAAAGGGACATTAGAAGAGGCACAAGAGTATTTTGACAAGGGAATGGAAGAAATCGGTGAAACAGAGATTGAACTTGGATTATTAACGGCTGATGATACGGATGATAAAGCAACAGCTGAATATTTGAAAGATCAATGGGAAGCAAACTTTGATGGACTTACGATTAACATTGTTCTTCAACCTTTCCAAAGCCGACTAGATATGGAGAAAGCAATCGATTATGATATCTCCATGTCAACATATACACCATCTTCTCCAGATCCACAGCAATATTTAAACATGTGGGAAACAGACGCAAACTTTAACCGGATGGATTATTCAAACGAAGCGTATGACGAACTAGTAATTGCTGGTAAGGAAGAATTAGATGAAGAAAAACGTTATGAAGTACTTTTAAAAGCAGAAAAAATGCTTTTTGAAGAAGACCAAGCAATTGCACCGATGTATCAAGGCTCTTTAGCATTAATGACCCAACCATATGTTAAAGGAATGGTTTATCACCCGACAATTCCAGAATATGATTTACGCTGGACGTATATTGAAGGGAAATAATACGTACATTGATGCAATCAATAAGGATGTAGCGCGACTTCATTTTTACTTGAAGTTGCGTGAACTCTTTCCTTAGGAGTAACAGCGTCAGAACCTTATCAACTACTGGAATACAGAAGGTGTAAACGAACTTTGAATGATAAACGGTGATATTTTTTTACCATCCAACAATACCAAATTACGACTTACGTTGGGCATATATATAGTAGATAAATAATTGACAAGTAAAAAGGTGAGGACGTACCCGAAAGGATACTTCCTCTTCTTTTTCTACATTGTAAACAAGAGGTGTGTAACTATGGGGAAATATATTTTAAAACGTTTTGGATATATGCTTACTGCGTTATTTGTGATTGTTACACTAACGTTTTTACTCATGCAACTATTACCTGGTACCCCATATGGAAACGTTGATGAGTTAACGGATAACCAAATAGAATTACTAGATAAAAGGTATGGACTTGATCAACCAGTAGCAGTTCAATATGTGAAGTATTTAGGTAATTTATTACAAGGTGATTTAGGAGTTTCATTTACATATACCGGGCGTTCTGTTAATACAATCATTGCCGAACGAATCGGACCTTCTGCGTTAATTGGAATGCAAGGGCTCATTTTTGGAACATTCGTTGGTCTTATACTTGGAATTGTATCTGCACTACGCCACAATACATTTTTAGATTATGGTTCTGTTGTTATTGCTGTTCTGGGTATGTCGATTCCAGCCTTCGTATTTGCAGCATTGATGCAATATTATATTGGCGTTCAATGGAAACTACTGCCACCGGCCTTATGGGAAGGGTACGCTAATACAATCATGCCAAGTATTGCATTATCTGTAACTGTTATGGCTACAGTAGCTAGGTTTATTCGCTCAGAAATGCTAGAAGTGCTAGGGCAAGATTATGTGATTACCGCACGGGCAAAAGGTATAAGTCAGTTTAATGTAACGGTCAAACACGTGATTCGTAATGCGCTTATTCCAGTATTAACGATGTTAGCTCCTTTAACCGTTAGTTTACTAACGGGAACTCTCGTCATTGAAAAAATCTTTGCAGTGCCTGGGATTGGTGAGCAATTTACCATGTCTATTATGGTGAATGATTATAGTGTAATCATGGGGATCACCATATTCTATAGTTTCTTATTCGTTTCAATCATATTTATCGTCGATTTATTATACGGATTGTTAGATCCACGCATTCGTTTAGATGGGGGGAAACGTGAATGAGCGAGCATAGAGATCATATATCTGAGGATATGTTCACGCCTGATCCAATTGTTGGAAAGGAAGAAACGCAAGTATCAGACACCCCTCAATTAAGTTTCTGGAAAGATGCTTGGATTCGTTTACGCAGAAACAAAGGGGCTGTCATTAGTATTGTTTTGCTATTATTTATTACGATCATGGCATTTGTTGGCCCAATGATGAATGAATATACATATAAAGATCAACAAATAGCTCACTCCCATTTACCACCGAAAGTTGTTGGTTTGGAATGGATAGGATTTGACGGAACTGATAAAAATGGGGTGGATGTATATAAAGAAAAAGGGATTGAAGATGTATATTGGTTCGGTACAGATCAGTTTGGAAGAGATATTTGGACGCGCGTATGGGAAGGGACAAAAATCTCGTTGTATATTGCCTTTTTGGCTGCGGCTTTAGACTTGATTATTGGAGTAGTTTACGGAGGAATTTCCGCTTTTTATGGTGGTCGCGTCGATAACGTGATGCAACGAATTATTGAAGTACTCGTTGGAATTCCAAACTTGATTTTAATCGTACTGTTTATCCTTATTTTAGAGCCAGGTATTTTATCCATTACACTAGCATTAGTTATTACAGGATGGGTGAATATGGCTCGGGTTGTTCGTGGGGAATTACTTCAATTAAAAGGACAAGAGTTTGTACTAGCATCAAGAACCTTGGGATCTAGTGACTTCAAATTGATTACGAAGCATTTATTACCAAATGCTTTAGGTTCGATTATTGTAACGTTAATGTTTACGATTCCGACAGCCATTTTCTTTGAAGCATTTTTAAGTTTTATTGGTTTAGGATTACAGCCGCCACTAGCTTCACTTGGTGTGTTAATTGAAGATGGATATCGTACGATGCAGTTGCTACCATATAAAATGATTTATCCGGCAATTGTTATTAGTGTCATTATGATTTGCTTTAACGTTTTAGCAGATGGACTTCGAGATGCACTCGATCCGAAAATGCGGAAGTAGGAGGGGAAACATGTGGATGAGATATTACAAGTGAAGGACCTCGATGTTTCCTTCAAAACATATAACGGTGAAACGAATGTATTACGAGGCGTGAATTTCTCCGTGCAAAAGGGAGGAACGTTAGCGATTGTAGGGGAATCTGGTTCTGGAAAGTCAGTTTCGGCCAAAACAATTATGCAATTATTACCAAAGCAAAACAGTATTGTAAACAACGGGGAAGTTTTATTTGAAGGTGAGAATTTACTTACGTACAACGAACGAGAGATGCGAAAAGTTCGTGGTTCAGACATTTCTATGGTATTCCAAGATCCGATGACTTCATTAAATCCAACCATGTCTATCGGTAAACAAATTATGGAAGGCTTGTTAGAACACCAAAATTTATCAAAGAAACAAGCCTATGATACTGCTGTTGGATTGATTGATTTAGTAGGTATATCAAATCCAGAAAGTAGAATGAAAGAATATCCACACCAATTCTCAGGAGGCATGCGTCAAAGAATTGTAGTAGCAATGGCGATTGCATGTAAACCGAGAATATTAATTGCTGATGAGCCTACAACAGCTTTAGACGTGACGATTCAGGCGCAAATTTTAGATTTAATGAAGGACTTACAAAATCAATTAGATACATCCATTATTATTATCACTCACGATTTAGGTGTTGTGGCGAACATGGCACAGCGTGTTGCAGTTATGTATGCAGGGAGAGTCGTAGAAATAGGAACCGTTGATGAACTATTTTATGAATCGAAACATCCATATACATGGGGATTATTAAGTTCTATGCCTAAACTTCATGAAGATGAGAGAGAACCCCTTGTACCTATTGTTGGTTCTCCTCCAGATTTAGAACAACCGATTCAAGGTTGTCCATTTGCACCAAGATGTCCTTATGCAATGAAAGTATGCCATTCTCATATGCCTGAAGACTTCTCGGTATCTGATACACATGCTTCGGCTTGTTGGTTATTAGATGAACGGGCACCGGAAGTAAAAGCACCTGTTGGAACGGAAGTGAATGCAAATGAATAATCAGGAAAAATTAATCGAAATAAAAGACTTAAAAAAACACTTTCATCTGAAAAGACATACAACCCTGCAAGCTGTAGATGGAGTAACCTTAGATATATATCGCGGGGAAACGTTAGGAGTCGTAGGTGAATCAGGGTGTGGGAAATCTACTTTAGGAAGAACCCTTATTCGACTCTATGAACCTACTGCAGGGGAAGTTGTTTATAACGGAAAAGATGTAGCCAATCGATTAACGAAAAAAGAAGAGCGACAGTTTCAAAAAGATGTGCAAATGATTTTTCAGGATCCTTATTCGTCACTAAACGCTCGGATGACCGTTAGTGAGATTATTTCTGAAGGGATCCGAATTCATGAACCAAGTTTATCACGAAAAGAAGTAGAAGCTCGAGTACACCAACTGTTAGATAGTGTAGGGTTACATAAACGATTTTCCAATCGGTATCCTCATGAATTTAGTGGGGGACAACGACAGAGAATTGGTATTGCCCGAGCACTAGCGGTGAATCCAGAGTTTATTATCGCCGATGAACCTATAGCAGCGTTAGATGTTTCGATCCAAGCACAAATCGTCAATTTATTAAAAGAGCTTCAAGAAGAAAAAGGGCTCACCTATTTATTTATTGCTCATGATTTATCCATGGTGAAACATATTAGTGATCGCGTAGCAGTAATGTATTTAGGAGGGGTTGTTGAATTATCTACGAGTGACGATTTGTATCATGATCCTTTACATCCATATACCCAAGCTTTATTGTCGGCAATCCCTGTGGCAGATCCGAAAATAGAACGATCCAGAGAACGAATTATTTTAGAAGGGACTGTTCCAAGCCCTATTGATCCCCCAAGTGGTTGTCGATTTAGAACACGCTGTCCCCATGCGATGGATATTTGCGCACAAGTAGCTCCACAATGGAAAGAACAAAAACCAAATCACTTTGTTGCTTGCCATTTATACAATGAAGACGTGGAAGTGGATGAGTAAAGAAGGTGTGAAATCTATGAAATCGTTCAAGGGAATAATATGGGTGATGATTATAATATGTTTTGCCTCTTTTGCGTACGGATTCTTTTTCGCACCAGCATTTGAGGCCATTCATGTACTGAATTTCATGTTTATTCTTTCATTAATACTCATTGTTGTTGGAGCAGGAACAATCTTTTTATATAGTCCGCCCTTTCAAAGAACTGCATATAATTTTTCGTACTTTTTTTCCAAACTAAAACGCGAAAATAAAGTTGCTGATGACGTAGAAAGGAAGGACGTCACCTATAAAGGAGATGATTTAAAAGAAAAAAAGCGACCTAAGTGGGTCACATCTATATTTATTTCTGGTATATTGTTCGCCGTTATTTCAACCGTTTTATCTATAATGATTCATTCATGAATGATTTAAATAGGAAAGGTAGATGAATATGCGAGGTATAACAGCAGAAGATCTTTTAGCATTGAAGTATGTTGGTTCTCCACAAGTAGCACCAAACGGGAAAGATATTGTTTATACGGAGACAACAATGGATGAAGAGAAGGACGGATATTCCTCCACATTGCACCTTGTACAAACAAATGGTGAGGGACATCCGTTAACGTATCATTTTGAACCAACAAGATCCATTAAGGATTATCAACCAAGATGGTCTCCAGATGGATCACGCATTGCATTTCTTACGAATCGTACTGGAAAAAATGAAGTATGGTCACTCCCAGTTCATCATGCTGGAGAAGCTAGACCACTGATTCAATTAGACGAAGATATTGTTGATTTTTCATGGTCACCAAAAGGAGATTCGATTGCATGTATCACACACGTTACACGTATGGATGATATGAATCATGACACAAGTGACGTTGAAGTCATTAGTCGTCTTCGATATAAAGCAGACGGAGTTCATTCATTTGTTCACACGACGAAACACGTAGGATTGTACGACATTGATAATGATACATATGAACAAATAACCTCCCTTAATGGTGAATATCAAGAAGTTTGTTTCTCAAAAGATGGTAATGAATTGTATTACGTTGGTTCAGTGGACGCGCAAAGAGAAGTAGAATATATACCATCCATCTTTTCTTGGAACATACAGTCGCAAGAAGAAACAACGATTTTCCAGGGAAAAGGACCTATTCGTTCCTTATCGCCTTCACCAGATGGTAAAAAATTAGCATTTGTCGGTCATATGAACGGAGAAACCATGTCTTACAATGCGCAAATTTGGACACTTGATCTTCATTCATATACATGTGTAAGCATCAATCAGAATTTAGACCGAACAATTGATAATGTCATTCGTGTAGATGTGTCATTTGATTCAGGGACCCCACCATTTGTATGGAAATCTGATAGTACAAGTGTATATTTTACAGCTTTAGATCACGGAAGTATGCGCTTATATGAGGCGAAAATAGATGGAGAAGTATCTCAAGCATACACACCAATTGGGATCACATTAACATCATTTGACATCATCAATGAGGAAGCAATTGTATGTGTGCAAGCTTCCGAACATTCAACAGGAGATCTTGTGATTCAATCGATTCGCAATGATCAGGAGAAGAGAAAACTTACCCATGTGAATGATTCGTTGTTAGACGAACTTACACTTTCTTCCCCGAAGCATATTACATATGAAAGTGAGGATGGACTAGAAATTGAAGGTTGGTTATTACTACCAATCCAACCAACAGAAGAAAAAATTCCTTTAATTGTTCAAATTCATGGTGGTCCACACTCTGCTTATGGGTATGGGCTCCAGCATGAATGGCAAGTGCTAGCAGCTCAAGGATATGCCGTTTTCTACGCCAATCCAAGAGGAAGTCAAGGATATGGAGAAGATTTCTTGCAGCAAGTTGTCGGTGATTGGGGTGGAGATGATTATAATGACATTATGTCTGGGGTTGAGCATGTATTGCATACATATCCTCAAATCGATGAAGAATCATTGTTTGTGACGGGAGCTAGTTATGGAGGCTACATGACAAATATGATTACTGCTCGAACAAATAAGTTTAAAGCAGCAATTACTCAAAATGCGGTTGTAAACTTACATAGTATGTTTGGAACCAGTGATATCGGCTTTTATTTTAATAGCTCCCAACTAGGTGGAGTCGACTTATGGGAAGATGAAGAGACGATATTAAAATACTCTCCTATTCGTTATGCAAATCAAGTACAAACACCAACCCTTATTATGCATAATGAAAAGGATTATCGTTGTCCAATGGAACAAGCAGAACAGTGGTATCTAGCTTTGCGTAGAAGAGGAGTAGATACAAAGTTGATTCGTTTTCCAGATGAGGATCATGGCCTTGCTTCTAGTGGAAAACCTTCTCATCGGTTAGAACGACTAGAACATATTTGTAATTGGTTTCATCACTATTTAAAAAAGGAGTAGAATGATCGATGACAAAAGATCAGATTTTAACACAAGTAGAAGACATGAAAGACTGGCTCGTAGATATTCGTCGTGACTTTCATAAACACCCTGAGCTAAGTACGAAAGAGTTCAACACACACGACAGAATTGTTAAGCACTTGGAAGAACTAGGAATTGAGTATGAAGCAAATGTGGCCGATACAGGTGTTGTCGGAGTGATTCGTGGTACGAAAGAAGGGAAAACCGTTGCATTGCGAGGAGATATTGATGCCCTTCCGATTACAGAGAAAAATAATGTCTCTTATAAATCTACAAATGAAGGAGTGATGCATGCTTGCGGACATGACGCCCATACGACGATCGTGTTAGGTGTGGCAAAGTACTTACAAGAAAATAGGGATTCTTTTGCAGGATGTGTGAAACTGTTTTTCCAACCAGCCGAAGAAACTGTTGGTGGTGCGAAGCGGATGATTGAAGCAGGAGTGATGGAAAATCCTACAGTCGATGCTGTTTTTGGCTTACATGTGGACACATCTATTCCAACAGGAAACATTGGGGTTCGGTACGGGCAAATGAATGCATCTACAGACACGGTGACGTTAACGATTAAGGGTGAAAATGCTCATGGTGCATATCCACAAAACGGAGTTGATTCCATCGTTGTAGCATCTCACGTCGTACAAGCTCTGCAAAGTATTGTAAGTAGAAATGTAGACCCGCGAGATTCAGCAGTTGTCACTTTAGGTGTGATTAAAGGGGGTACCCAGAGTAATATCATCGCTAAAGAAGTGAAAATTACTGGAACTGTTCGTACCCTTAGCAATGAAACTCGTGAACTCGTATTAAGACGCATCGAGGAAATTCTAGCTCATACGACGAAAACATATGGGGCCGATTATGAATATTACTTAGATCCAACAGGATATATTGCTCTTACAAATACAAATGACATTGTAGATATTGTAAAAGATTCTGCTGAAACTCTGCTTGGAGAAGAGCATGTGACCCTAGTGGAGCAAGCAAGTTTAGGAGGAGAGGATTTTTCATTCTTCGCAGACGCAGCTCCAAGTGCCTTTTTCCGCTTAGGTGCTAGAAATGAAGAAAAAGGAATTGTTCATGGAGGTCATACAGAACACTTTAATGTAGATGAAGATTGCTTACCTGTTGGTGTAGCACTTCAAGTTCAAAATGTTTTATCGTTTTTAAATAAAGCATAGTGTTGCATTTTTAAAATGTGCCTGGGTTTCTTTTGGACCGATGAATGAATTTCATAATGACCAAAAATAGCTACCTCATTATCTCGTGTAGTTTCAAGCATCTTAACGGAACTAGACGAGATAATGAGGTAGCAAAAGATGTGGTTTATGATACATTTCTAATGTGATCAGTAAAGTCGAGCAATAGGATGTACTTTCATATGAATAGGATTCGATATAGAATCGTAAAAACTTATTGTAAGGAATTACCTATATCAATAAATGTTTGTCGAATATGGTCTGAACCAAATGCTTGTAGCATGTCGTTATCGATATCCAGTTGGATAATATAATAATGACTTCCATTATACAAGAATAATTTCATATAATCTTCAAAGAAATAAGCTTCATCAAAGCCATCAATATCGACTACGTTTTCTTCGTCTGGATTGCTCATGCCACTTGGTTCGTTGGCTCGAACTTCAAATTCCATCAATAGATCACTGTCTGCTCTTTCTTTGCGATCGCTATGATAATCCATGAGAAAATCAATTTTGTCTCCATTGCTATGTACAATCACACGTGGATTGGTTGCTTGCGGCTTTTCACTAGGAAATTTTGTTGGAAATAATACATCGTCAAATGAGATTGTTTGGACGGGTTTATCGATTTCCTCTAGCGATGCAGCCATTTCTTTCATTTCCTCTTCTGTATGATCTTCTGTGTCAAAGTAGTAGCACACGTCGTCAATTGCAATCCCAGCTTCGACGTCTCTATTTTTGTAATCGTAAAAGTAGAAGTCGTTTCCGTCAATTGTGTCTACAACATCTAAATCAGCAAATCCTGGGCACTTGTCAGGATTTTCCCTAATGACCGCTCGAAAATTAATGTTATCATCTCGTATCGAATCTGTTTTAAGCCGAATGGTTTGTAAGTAACGACGTTGGTCTTCTTGTCCAACATAATGATTGGATATCCCTTCTACCTCGCCAGGAAACTTTGTCGGAAACATAACGTCTACACTATTTTCCCATAATTCGTTTATTTGCTCTTTTTCATCGAATGTTTCTTCGGTTAAAACAATCTCATCTTCTTTTATTTCGGACTC
>DATGUV010000179.1:0-3295 GCA_035301025.1 Bacillota bacterium
TTTTCCATATCATCTTTCGTCCATTTCATCTTGTAAATCCTTCCTTTAATCAGTTTTCCACAAACCATTAAAATTATGAATGTTTTGTGTCATGAATCGTTACATTCATAATCTCTACGTTGTCTCTTAACTCAAAAGATACATAGACATGAGAAAATCAGCTCCATATAAACGCATATGTTTGAGCGATCAAAATTTATGTTCTACAGTAAATCATATCGTATTTTTAAATTAAATAGCAACCAATATGACAGAATTGATTTATGAGTGAATGAACCGCTTAACATGTTCAATAACGATTATTATTCATGGGTTTGATCATCGTTTAGTTGACCTATAATGTTGATAGTTTCTTCATCAAGAGGTTCTAATTTAATGTAAGCCTTGAGCATCTCGAGAGCTCTTTTGCGTTTTCCTTCCTCTAATAAATAGAAACTAAATTCCTTTAGAAATGGAGGGTCACTTTTAAAATAATTATACACATGTTCATAGTCTTCTAGAGCTAAATCATACTTTTCTAGTTCTTTATGAGCCCGAGCTCTTTCCAATGTATAGAGAGGCTCTTCAATATTCTGTTCTTCAAGTAATGTTGTGAAATGAACAATTTCTTCATAATCCTCCTCTTCATCAAGAAGATTTAGATAAAATAAAACAGCATCTGTATACTCATGATCCAGTTCAACTGCAGTTTGAATATGTTCATTTCTGCGTTCAATATTGCCGAGTTCATGGGCAATTAGAGAGAGTAAGTAATGTAATTCTTTATTATATTCATCATACTGCAAGCCTTCCAGTGCATGTTCTTCTGCTTCCTCTAACATATGCAATTCCTGGTATGTTTTAGCAATGTACGAATATACTACGGCATAATGAGGATCAAGTTCAATAATCTTTTTCCAAATAGAAATGGCGACTTCAAGTCTGTTTGATTTGTATGCAGCAAACCCTTGTTTAAATAAAAAGTCAACATCTGTAGAATCAACGTGTTCATACATTTGAAAAGCTTTTTCATATTCTCCAATAGAGGCTTGTGCTTCTGCTAATCGCTCATAAATAGATACATTTGCAATTTCTTTTTCTTTTGCAAGTACAGATTCATAATATGGAATTGCTTGCTGATATGAACCGATTGAAAAATAAAATTCGGCGAGGGCAAAGTCCAATATAATTTCTTCAGGGATACGTTTTTTTGCTTCTAGTAATTTCAATTCAGCTACTTCAAATAACCCTTGAGCTTGATACACATCAGCCAGTTGAACCAAAACTTGAGGATAAGCTTCATCAGAAGAAGATATCTCTTCTAACATTTGTAAAGCTTGTTCATCTTGCTCAAGTTCAATATAAATTTCTGCCAACATTCTGGTAATTTCTGATTCCTCTGGAAATTGTTCATGGAGTTCCAACAGTAGTTTTTCAGCTTGTTTTAAAAACCCCCATTGTACATAAACAGTTGCAACAGTTAGAATTTCATCTGGAGCAGCAGTTTTTTCAATATCTTCAAGTTTCTGTAGGGCTTGTTCTACTTTTTGATGTTCAAACATTTGAATAGCTTCTTCAATTGAATTCAATGTACATCATCCTTTCCATTTCCCAAACCTTCCTAGAGATCTTAAAATTTGATTGATCTGTTATGGGTAAGTTGGTCAATATGGCTGAAAAATGAAGGGAATGAAATATCAATGGAAGACACGTCATCAATCGTAACGGAATCTGTTGTAACAAATGATGCAATCACTTCCATCATTGCCATTCGGTGATCTCCATAGGCTGACACTTTTCCACCTGTTAACGGAGTTTTGCCAGTGATTACCATCCCATCATCTGTTTCACGTATGTTCGCTCCAAATGTCTCTAAAACTTCTACAACTGCTTTAATTCGATCTGTTTCTTTAACTCTTAATTCAGCCGCATCTCGAATGACAGTTTCGCCTTTTGCTTGAGTAGCCAGCAATGCAATTATTGGAATTTCATCGATTAAACGTGGAATAAGATGTCCTTCAATTGTAGTTCCTACAAGACTTGAAAACCTAATTTCAATGTTTCCAATCGGCTCTTGTTCATCATTTGTAGTCGTTTGTTCAATGATCATATGAGCACCCATGCGTTTTAGAACATCAAGAATACCAGTTCTAGTTTCATTTAATCCAATATCCTTAAGAAGGATTGTACTTTCAGGAACTATAGCGCCTGCTCCTAAGAAAAATGCAGCTGAAGATATATCACCTGGTACATGTATTTTTCCAGGTGTTTTTATATCTGATGCTGATACCGTAACTGTATTTTCTTGAATGTCAATCGATGCTCCAAACATTTGCATCATTTTTTCTGTATGATCTCTTGTTTTTGTTTCTTCACGTACTGTTGTATTCCCCTCTGCAAATAAACCACCAAGTAAAACAGCGGATTTTACTTGAGCGCTTTTCACTGGAAGAGAGTAATCAATGCCTGTTAACCTACCGCCTTGTATAGCAATAGGAAGTCTACTTCCGTGGTCTCTTCCTGAAATAGAAGCACCCATTTCACGCAGTGGATGAACTACACGGTCCATCGGTCGCTCAGATAAATATGGATCTCCGTGAATCGTCGTAAATACTGGTAATCCCGCAAACAATCCGATTAATAGACGTGCCCCAGTTCCAGAGTTGCCTAAGTAGATTGGTGTAGTCGGATCTGTAAACGATTGATAACCTTCACTTTCTACAGTAACACATGTGTCGTTTTGTTGGATAGTAACTCCCAATTTACGAAATGCTTCTATTGTCAGTAGACAGTCTTCCCCAGGTAGAAAATTAGTAATCGTCGTCGATCCTTTTGCTAAAGATGAAAAAATGATCGAACGGTGAGAGATTGATTTATCTCCTGGTATCGAAGACGTTCCTTGCAATGTTTTAGAATGATGATGAAATATTCGTTCAGCCATTTAAACTCACCTTTCTTAATCTTCTATTGTAACTTCATATCCTGTTTCTGTTAGCAAAGCAACACTCTTTTGTTGGGTTTCTTTTCGTGAGAAACTGATTCGTAGAGCTCCAGTAATTCCTTCCCGAATTTCCAGAATACGAATATTTGTAATACTGATATCTTTACTTGCAAGCAGTTGAACGACGGAGGAGATTGCCCCCGGTTGGTCTTCAATATCAATATAAATATCATAGAACGAAGGAATTGCACCCTTTTTCTTCGGTGCTAGTCCATCTCGATAATCTTTTGCTTGTTGCAAGTAGTGGACCATTGATTGTTTATTGTTGTAATTCAACACATTTTTCAACCCTTGCATCTCTACAATCCACTCATC
>DATGUV010000180.1:0-19143 GCA_035301025.1 Bacillota bacterium
TTAAATGTATTTTTACTACACGTGCTTTTGCCTGTATAAATGTTGGAGACGTTGTTGGCAAAACTAGATACACATTAATACATTGGTTTTTCTCTAAAAAGTTAGGAACAGGCATAATACAAGCAAGTCCACCACCACTAATATCTTTAGTGACGGTCGTAAATGGTTCAATTGTTTGATTTACACAATCAATTGCAACATCGATAGACGCTTGAACACGCACAAAATTTCTACGCTGGATTCGATTCATTTCATTTTCCTTTGGAGGTAGAATTGCATATGCAGGAATTGTTAACATCTTTCTATGTATGACTATGGATTCATAAGCATAGACCACATGATCCTTACCTATAAAAGATACTTCGATCTGGGAACCTCTAGATAACATGGAAGTTCTATGTGTTTCAGTATGTATAGGTTGATCAATATATATAAAATCATCTGTTTGATCAATAATGGTACACGTATATGTTTGTTCTTCATGTGTTTTCTCTTTCTTCACAGTAATTAATAATTCTAAACCTATATCCATTGTCCTATTCCCCCGATCTATACTTGCATTTATATTAGCCCTTTATACCTATATATTCAAGAAAAAAAGAGAGAGTGCACTCTCTTTTTACGAAAAACTTGCTTCTACACTGGATAGTTTTTCTACTTTTTCTTCATTTCCATTTTTCGCATTTATAAATATTCGATAAGTGTCATCACCCATAGATCCTAATAATTCATATACAAGAATCTCTTCTCCGAAGTCATTATCAATAATAGACAAATGTACTTCGTGAACTGTTAAATTTTCGTTTACATAATCAAGGACTTCTTCCTCAGTTATTTCTGGAGATGGAATATCTCTGTCATAATGGTTCGAATAAAAGTTTCTTCCACTAAATCCTAAAATGTCTCCATTATCTAGAGCAACTTTAAGCTGGATTACATCAGAAAGAACTCGTATATCACCATCTTGGTAAATATATGAATAGATTCCAACACCGTTGTATTCACTGCTTTGAAACAATATCATATTTTTTAAATCGAACTTTTTCAAGTATTCTTCTGCTTGTAGTGCGCCTTCATGTAAACTTAATGTTTGATTTTGTAGCGGACGATTCATAATAACTGTTACAGGATGACCACCCTTTTTAGTCATATCCATATACGCATTAATCTCATCATCTCGATATGACATGGTATACATAGGGACTTCTGCTCCTTCTCCTGTTGTAGTTACGGTTATATCTTCATCTTTTAAATTTAAAATTTCTTTTGATGCATGAATGGCTTCATCCTTTGTTATGTCATCACCTGTTATGGACTGATACTCTTCCCGCTCTGGGGTTAAGGCAAAAATAGACGAGTCGACATTTCCTTCTTCATACCCTTCTACTTTTTCTTCTACAGTCTTAAATCCGTCAATCACTTGGTTATCCATAGGTTCATCTTCAGTAGCAAGAGCTAATTGTACGTCCATCCACCTTAAATCATCTTCTAACACAGCATATTGTACATTTCTTAATTCTTGTTGAATGTCTTCTGCTTGTTTATACAACTCCTCTAAATCGTTTCGCTCATCTGGAGTCAAAGGATCATTTTCTAAATCTCTTGCGGCAGTTTTATATGTGAATTCTCCTATTTGCGAAAGGAAGTGGGCTGTTTTGTTAAATGGCAATAATGTTAATGGTAACTGTCCCACATTTCCTAAAGATTCAGAGGTAATCCGCCATATTTCTACGAGTTCTGGAGATAAGCGTTCATTGGTGCTAACTGCCATGGCTGTACCAATCTTATCGTGCAATAAATCCATGTGATATGTTAACTCGTGAAAGGCCCGTTGATATGTATTTTCTGCTTGGATGAGGACTGCATTTTTTTCTTGATGTTCTTTATAGCCCCAAGCTCCTACACCAACACCAGCTATCACTAGTAAAAGAATTGAAATCCAACGAAACATCTATTTCACTCACCTTCCTATTTACAAAATATATGTTTTCCAATTTGTTTTATTTGGGGACGAGACCAAATCCAACTAGACGTTGCAGTATCTGGATTAAAGTAATACAGAGCGTTTCCTGTTGGATCCCATCCATTAATTGCGTCTAATACTGCTTCTTTTGCTGTTTCATTAGGAGTTAAGTATATTTGCCCATCAGCAACAGCGGTAAATGCTCGTGGCTCAAAAATAACTCCTGCTACTGTGTTAGGAAACGTTGCACTTTCAATCCGATTTAAAATGACAGACGCGACTGCAACTTGACCAACATATGGTTCTCCTCTAGCTTCTCCATAGACAGCATTTGCCAAAAGTTGAATATCGTTTTGCGAAAATCCTTGTGGAACATTTACCGATGTCGGTTGTCCACCTTGATTGTTTGCGGCTTGATTATTGGTACCACTATTATTTTGAGAAGATGATTGACCTGCGTACATGTTCTTGTGAACTTCTTCTTTATTGAACTTTGTAACTTGTTCTAACTTTTGTTTTGTTTTTGTCCCACCTAATCCATCAATTTCCATTCCAAATTCATATTGAAAGTTTCTTAATGCCCAATATGTTCCCCAACCGAAAACTCCATCAATTTTTCCGTTATAAAACCCGATGTATTGAAGTCTAGCTTGAAGTTCGATCACATCATCACCAGTGGCGCCTTGTTGTATAATTTGCGGACTAAATGCTTTTACCTTGTCTGTAGGAACAACTAAAATGGTGATGATACATATAGACACCATGATAAAACTGAACAGTCCGATTAAACATCTTTTATTATGTTGCACTTTTTATACCCTCCTCAAAAAGGATGACTTCTGATCATTATGAAATTCATTCATGTGCCTCTATTTTTAGACAGAATGATGGAATTATACATAAATAATCATTTTGTTCACTAGGATGAATGAATTTCATCATACGTATGGTATGCAACTTTACTGCCACATGTAGTCCCGTTAAGACGCTTGAAACTACATGTTGTTTTCTACTAACAAATGTTTGTCATTATGAAATTCCCTCGCATAAAAGAATTCATAAAAAAAGATTCATCCATTATGGATGAATCTTTATATAAAAGTGTCTACCTTAAACCATTCGTTGTTTATACCCAACCTCTAAATCTAGAAGCTTCAGCCATTTTTCGAACGCCTACCATATAGGCAGCAAGACGCATGTCTACACGTCTCGTTCTAGCTGTATTATAAATGGTATTAAAAGATTTAATCATTGCTTCATTTAATTTTTCATCGATTTCTTCTTCTGGCCAGTAATACCCTTGATTATTTTGTACCCATTCAAAGTAAGAAACAGTAACTCCTCCAGAGGAAGCCATTACATCAGGAACTAATAAAATATCACGCTCTGTTAATATTTTCGTAGCCTCAGGAGTTGTCGGTCCATTGGCAGCTTCTACGACAATATTTGCTTTTACATGATGGGCATTGTCTTTCGTAATTTGGTTTTGTACAGCTGCAGGGACAAGTATATCACATTCAAGTTCAAGTAGTTCTTTATTTGTAATTGTATTTTTAAATAATTTAGTGATTGTTCCAAAACTATCTCGGCGATCTAATAAATAATCGATATCTAGCCCTTCAGGGTCATGTAGTGCCCCGTACGCATCTGAGATACCAATAACTTTAGCACCTGCATCATGTAAGAATTTAGAGAGAAAACTTCCAGCGTTTCCGAAACCTTGCACAACGACACGTGCTCCTTCTAAATCTATTCCACGTTTTTTAGCAGCTTCTTTAATACAAATGGTAACTCCTTTAGCTGTTGCAGTTTCTCTTCCATGAGAACCACCTAGTACGATTGGTTTTCCAGTAATAAATCCCGGACTATTAAATTCGTCAATTCGACTATATTCGTCCATCATCCAAGCCATTATTTGAGAGTTGGTGAAGATATCTGGTGCAGGTATATCCTTTGTAGGGCCAACAAATTGACTAATCGCCCGTACGTATCCTCTACTCAATCCTTCTAATTCACGGAAAGACATTTCACGTGGATCACATATGATACCACCTTTACCTCCCCCATAAGGAAGATCCATAATGCCTGCCTTTAAGCTCATCCAAATGGCTAATGCATTTACTTCATCTTCTGTTACGTCCGGATGAAAGCGAACTCCACCTTTTGTTGGGCCAACTGCATCGTTATGTTGAGCCCGATATCCAGTAAACACCTTAATGGATCCATCATCCATACGAACTGGAATACGCACGGTAAGCATACGAAGGGAATCTTTTAATAATTCATATACCTCATTGGGATACCCTAGACGTTCTAATGCATCCTTAATAACAGTTCTAGTAGAACTTAATATATCCACTTGTGCCTGTTCTTCTTTATCGGCAGAATGTTTTACACGATCGGATACCATCTATTTACCTCCTATGCGTCTGTTGAAATTTGTAAAATTATGTCCAAATTAAGTATACATGTTCAGTTGAATTATACAATAAAATTGGTTATTTTCAAAGACACATACAATTTTTCTTGAAGAGTGAAATGCGTTCTAGAAGTATTTCATCTCATCTAAACATGTATACATACTTTTTTACATTGCCATTCATGATAAAAAAATCTTTAATAGTACCTTGATCATTCTCGAGCAATAAATGTTTCATGTATGTGTTGGATCGCATTCGTTTCATAAATGACCTTTCCATATTCTTGTAATCGATGTGAAGTTACAATGCTTGGTGAAGCAAATTCGGACATAATTGCGATAATATTTTCTGTTTGAGCTGCTAGGATTGTTGGATCCATCAACAACATATAATAATGTCCGTTCATGTAGTATACTTTTGCATTATAAATATGCTTTTCATGCAGATAAGGAGTGAGTTGAATCACGTGTTCGAACTCTTCAAAAGCAAAAATAATTTCTTTACTTTCATCTAAGGTTACTTTCATTTCAATAAAGTCCTCATTCCAAGTTGTATTTTCAACTTTCTTTGTAACAACAACATGCATTCCTTGTGCTTGCATTAAATATACTTGCACTAAAAAGAATCCTTCTAACTCGATTCCTAATTCAGCACTTGCTTCATGGACCATATCACTAAATAGTGTACGAACATTTGATGCATCATGCCATAGGTCATCTTTTGTAAATCCACGCTCAATTAAATCTTCAAATGTTAAAAAAATTGTAAACTCGCTTTGTGATAATCGTTCGATTCGCACAGACGCATCCTCCCTATCCATCACACCAATCATTGTATGTACATACAATCGTGATTTGTCGGTTACACTATATAGTATATGTATACCGGTAAATTGTTGACCAATCTTTATCATTATTTTTATGTATTGTGATTCATTGGCTAAAAATGAATCACATATATTACTCTATATTTATATTATTGTAGAAGTTCCAAAAGCTCTTGACCGAAAAAGTATATACTTCCACCTATAACAAATATTATTAAAATAAGAATAAACAACAGTCTTTTAAGTGGTTTGCTTAATCGTACATGCGTTCTTTTGTTCGTCTGGTGGACTTCGCTTCTAGGGGGTAATGCAAGAATATCTACTTTAATTTCTTGATCACTTCCTACCCGAAGATCTGCTTCTGTATATTCATCCTTCTCACCTTGTTGAACTTCAGAAATTAATTTCTCTAAACTTGATGCTTGGTTTGGTGCATCTTTCTCCTCCATGGACAAACACCTCACTTTTTATTTCGTATGTAAATCCCTAGGCAAAAATCGATGATAAAGTGAATCACGATAGGAATGAGTAAATTATTTGTAATATAGTATGTGTAACCAAGGTAGAAACTCATAAGTACAACAACAGTTAGTAGAACAGGTTTTTTTAAATATCTCACATGAACTACAGCAAAGATAATACTTGCTGGAATAAGCCCGAATGTAGTTTGCAGTAGTCCTCTAAACAACATTTCCTCAGAAATGGCAATCCATAACGTAATCCAAAAAATTGCCCAAACGGACTGGTTTTCAAAAATCTTACGGTTCATTCCCCCGTCATCAAGCATGGATGGGGGAAGAATTTTCTCTAAAATTATATTTATTATAACAATGATGGCACCTGATAAACTACCTAATAGCATAATACTTTTTAAGTCCCAATAAAATAGATCCAACCAATTCATTAACGAATCGAAGAAAAAGAAACTACCAATGATTGCAATTGTGAAAAACAATAATTGGGATAAAAATAATGCCTGCATGAGTTCACTTGGTGACATGCGTTGAATTTGTTCGTTTTGGTTCATTTGCTACTCCTAACTGTAATAATTGTTGAAGATGTTTTTCCCAGGATAGTGAATATACTGTCGGTTTTGTAGCCTCTTCAAGTTTCCAATCATTATAAGAAGTATGACAATTGCTGCAACACAAGTGTGTTACTTCTGTATAATCATCTTGAAAATGAAGATAGAGTTTTTTTCGTAAACAATCGGTTTCTTCAAGCCATGTTTGAGCCATTGATAAATTTTTTTGATGATCATATATTCTTCTTAATCGAGTGTTCTTGATAGATGTAGAATTTACAGCAATAGATTCAATGGATTGAATGATATTTTCCTTTATCATACCATGAAATTCAAGTTGATAACGCATGAAACGCCACTGTGTTTCAGTTAACTGAAATGTTTCACGAATATATTTCTCATGTTCTTGATTGAATACTTTCTTAGATTGTCCCTGTAAGAACGTGATAATGTGATCGATGGTTTCATCTGTAGGGAGTTCTTGTTCCAAAAAGTATTGAGGTAGTGCGTGATCAAAAGGTGCTTGTAGCACTATGCTTACACTTTGCTTCCCGTCTCTTCCAGCTCGACCAATTTCTTGAATAAATGATTCTAGTTGCCCTGGAAAATGATAATGGATAACTAAACGAATATTTCCTTTATTAATTCCCATTCCAAAAGCACTTGTACAGCAAATAATATCTATTTGATCATTCATAAACTGTTGTTGCACCGTAATGCGATCTGTTTGTTCCATTTCCCCGTGGTAGAATGCTACACTGCGATTTACGAAGGACTCCCTTAATAATTGAGCAGTCTCCTCGGCTTGTGCTCGACTTGAAAAATAAATAAGCGTTGGAACATGATACGCGGA
This sequence comes from Bacillota bacterium, assembly GCA_035301025.1. Classification (GTDB taxonomy): domain Bacteria; phylum Bacillota; class Bacilli; order Bacillales; family Amphibacillaceae; genus CALAMD01. The sequence continues at coordinate 7,087 of DATGUV010000180.1, forward strand.
AGTCAGCTGGAATAAGGCCTCATTTTTATCATTATCAGAAGAGACTTTTTTAACAAACAATCCGATATTCAAACGATCCATTGGATAAATAAAACGTTTCATGGACGGACGATGCAATGCCTGCTCAATATGTGTTTGTACATGTGGTGGTGCAGTAGCACTTAATGCTAACACCGTTGGATGATTTAATTGATGAATCACATGTACAAGTCGTAAGTAATCTGGACGAAATGCATGCCCCCACTGTGAAATACAATGAGCTTCATCAATTACAAATAATGAAACAGATAGCTTTTTTAATTGGCGAATAATTGAGGCATATTGTAAGAGCTCAGGTGAAATGAAAATCATTTTATAGGACTGAATATTGGCAAAAACTTTCTGCCTTTCTTGATAATTCATGAAACTTGTAATCGCAACAACTTTTTTAATATGCTTAGCATGAAGCTCCTTCACTTGATCTATCATAAGTGAGATAAGGGGTGAAACAATAATTGTAGTACCTTCTAGCATTAAAGCAGGCAATTGATAGCAAATGGACTTTCCTGTACCCGTTGGTAATACGGCTAATGTATCATGTTCAGCAAGGACAGATTGAATGATTTCTAATTGACCTGTACGAAATTGATCATATGAAAAGTGTTTTTTAAGTTGTTGTAATATAAAACTCTCATCCATTCATTGTTCCTCCTCTAGCCAATGCTAAACGAATTTGGAAATAGGAATATTCTTCCCCAAGTGCCTCTTTCAACTCTCTCAATTGATACGTTTGTAACGAGTGAACTGTTTGTAAAATGGTTGCAATCTCTTCTTCATGAATAAAAGAGTCTATTAAAAAGGAGGCATCGATTAAGGCAATCTCAACAATATGATCATAGATTGTATTTAATTTTAAATTCCGATGGGTTGCAATTTCTTCTAAGTTATACCCTTGATCAACGAAGCTTTTAGTCTGACGTGCAGTAATCGTTAGTTGAGTATTGTCATCTTCGGGATACATCAAGGATAATAATGGATATTTAGATGCATCAAGACGAATCTTTCTCATCATGTAATGAATAATTGATCGGTATATTATGAGTATATCTATTTCAGGTTGTCTTACGCTCTGTGACAATTGTTGAAGGCTCATTCCATATTGCTTATATCCTGAAAATCGCTGCACAAATAACAAAGCATATTGATGGTCAATTGGACTTAATAAATCATGACATTCTTTAAAAAATTGTTCAGATAGAGCAGCACTACTTGATTGCAGTTGACGAAATATTTGTTTGATATCATTTTTAACGGCATAATCATCAATGACAGGTACATAATTCATATTATTTACTTGTTTATTGGATAATACTTGAACAAATAATAAGACTCTTTGTTCAAACCTTATTCCCTGTGCTCCATATTTTCTTCCATGAAGGAAAGAAAGCATTTCCGGGAAGACCTCTTTTTTTATTGCCTGTCTTCCTTCTTTTGTAATCGTATACGAATGATCATATGTCTTAGATGGTTCCAAATAGCCGTCATTTACTAAATCTTGAATCGTTTGATTAAAAAAGCTTTGTTTTAAAGAAGGCAAAATACCATAATAAGTGCTGAGTTGATACAAGTAAGCGTCTTGTATCGTTTGAATAGATTTCTTACCTTGCAAAATATGATAAATAGCCTGAATCGTCCTTTCGTCTTTTAATTGATCGCTAGAGATTAATATAATAGTTTTAAACAATCGTCATCCCTACTTTGCATTTGATACGTGTCATTCTAGCAATACTTATTTCCTCCATATGTACAGAAATGAATGATGAAATCGACTGAATACAAATTTCTATAAAAATAATCACTGAATTTAATCATCCATAGGTAACATACATGATCGTTTGTGGATACATTCTCATTATGTATATGAGGAGTTTTCATTGATGGAAATAGAGGATAAGTGTACTGAAAAGATTCATGATAGTTGAGGTGCTTACGTATCATTTTAATGATTTATTTACCGCAAGTATAGCAAATATTTTACTACTTGCCTAATGAATTCTTTCCATTCATAATCATGTAGAAAAACTAAATCACCTCTATTAAAAGAAGTGATTTAGTAAAATTCCAATTTATTATTCATGATCTACGTAAACGGGATTAACAGCTAAAGGAACATCAATCGGTTGTGTTAAGTCATATCCTTCAATCGTTTCTTCAGATATTCCTTCGAAGGAAACATAATCATATCCATAGCTTTTTGCCGTCATTAATATGGATTCAAGAACAAGAATTTGTTCACTTTGCGATAACTGATTTATTTCTTCTGTAAAATGAATGAAGCAATCTTCTGTTGATTCACAGTTTATTGTATAATCAACATCCGCTGGAATTGTTGCTTGCATGGAGAAATCCGTATCTGCCTCTTTTAAATCATCAATAGATTGACTAAACGTCTTTTCTCCCTGTTCAATGGGTACAAGAAAGCCATATTCATGTGCATCATCATAATAATATTTATAATTTACTCTAGGAGGATCTTGGATTTTGATCGATGATATTTCACCAATTTCGCCTAGAATCATTGGTGAACCATTTTCGGTTTGTATATGGACTTCTTCTATTCCATAAGGTTGAAAAATCATTGAAATCATTTCTTCAAATTTCCCCTGAATTGCGGCTCCTTCTCCTACAGTATAGGAATCATTAATATGCATTGTTACGAATTGTTCATCTATATCAACATCAAATTCCATATGTTCAAAATACGGTACCCTCGAAGATGAATCAAATGGTGCGATATAAGAATCTAATTCATTATATGCTTGAGACAAGGACTTATCTGTTGAGGTAATAAATGATAAAGGGATAACATATTGTACCTGTTGATCAAAAGTTCCCCCATATACAAGTTGCTCATCTTCCTCTAATGTATATAAGACAAATTCACCAACTTCTTTTTGAACGTGATCAGATTCCATTGAAGCACTTCCAACCTGGTCATCTTTATCTTCTTCCGACAGCATTCGCTGTTCACCATCAAATTGGGTACTTGAAGCTTGATCGTTTGTAGATGTAGGTCCTTTGATAATCGATGGGATGATAAGCACCATAATTCCAATGAGTAAAACAGTACTAAATATTGGAATCATCCTCGATTGCTTCCTACGTACTCTTTTTCGCTTATACGCATATGGTTGAACTTTTGCAATCCATTCATCCTTCGATCGATGATCTTTTACTTCGGGCATATTTTTTAAATGATTCTTAATAGCATCATCATCTATTTTATTCATCATATGCCTCTCCTTTCAGTTTTTCCGCTTGAATATGTGTTTTTAATACTTTCAATCCTCTATGCTGTGTGGTTTTTACTTTACTTTCACTAAAACCTAAAATAGACGCTGTTTCTTTAATAGACATGGACTGGATGAATCGTAATATGAGTACACTTCTTTGATCTATTGTACATTGCTCCAAATACGTATACACCTGGTTTGCTTCTTCATTTTGTAGAAGAATCTCTTCTGGCAGTGGTTGATGATCTGGTAAGAAATCTCCTTTTTTATTCCAATCGAAAAACTGGGAAATAATGTTTTTCTTTCGATTTTGGGATCGAAAATAGTCGATTGTTACATTACGGGCAATTGAAAATAGCCATGTTTTTTCACTACTTTCACCACGAAAAGAATTATATGAACGCATCACACGGATATAAACTTCTTGGACTAAGTCTTCCGTTAATGTGCGGTCCCTCGTCATGTAAAAAACAAATTGAAACAGATCCTGATGGTATTTCCTGTATAAGTCCTCAAATAAAAACTCCATAGAGATCCTCCGTTCATATGTATAGTCGATTCTACTAAGTAAAATGTTACACTGTCTAAGGATTAATGTAAATAAAATGTAAAATGGCTGGGAAATAATAAGAATCTTCACTTAAATGCATGATTTACGTGTGTAGAAACTTATGTCCCAGCCATCCATATTGTTTTTCCTACAATGTATGTAGGATTCATAATCTTATAAGTAGTGAATCACCATGGTTGTAGATCAAAGACAACTTCATCTCCAGCTTCAAGTTCATATTCACTTGCACCTACACTTGGGGTTTGACCATTTACACTGTACATCCAAGCTACTTCTTCCCCATCCTCTGGGCCAACACCATCAATGGACGCAATAAACTCACCATCAAACTCAGTTTCTAAATCAAAGTTCTCTTCCATAACTTCCATCAATATTGCTCCATCTTCAATAGCTACTGTTTTTTCTTCTAGAACTTCTTCCCCTTCGTTTTTGGAAACTGTTATAACAATTTCATTTTCTTGTACTTCACTGGACTCTTCAGTTTCCACTGTTTGCGGAGAGCTATCTGTCGGGTCTTCATTTGCATCATCAGAAGTTCCACATCCGGATAATAGACTCCCAACCATGATAAATGCAACAAGCCAAAATGACCATTTTTTAAGTGACATTTTATATTCCTCCTACTATAAAATTTGTGAATTATGTTCCTTAGGATAATTATTGAATATGATTTTGTTTCTTTGTTTGCGGAATGGTAAAACTAAATGTTGTTCCTTGACCTTTTTTACTCTTCGCTATAATTGTTCCTTGATGAGCCGATACGATGTTTTTAGCAATTGGTAATCCAAGGCCAGTTCCCTTTTTAGATCCATCTCTAGTCCTTGCTTTATCTGTTTTATAAAAACGTTCAAAGATAAACGGTAAATCTTCTTCAGGAATACCTGTTCCACTATCTTTAATTTCAACGGAGATTTCACGCTCGTTTGAATGAACAACAACATTTACATGTCCACCAGATTCTGTATGATGGATTGCGTTGTCTATTAAATTCGTAAACACTTGCTCCATGCGATCTGCATCAATAGAGACTGTAGATTGTTCGATATGACTTTCATAGGTGAGTGTGATTTCATGATCACTAGCAATCCCTTGAAATTTATGAATAATTCTCCGCACAAAGTCATTTACATGTACTTCTTCATAATTTAATTGTATATGCCCTGCTTCCATTCGAGCAATATCTAATAATTCATTAACCAATCTACTCATACGTAAGCTTTCATCGTGTATGATTTGAGCAAGTTCGTTTTTATCTTCTTTTGTTTCAGCAATATCATCAACAATCGCTTCACTATATCCTTGTAATAATGAAATTGGAGTGCGAAGTTCATGAGATACGTTTGCGATAAAGTCTTTTCTTAGCTTATCTAAACGACGTTCTTCAGTCATATCACGGATTACTGCCACAGCTCCACGTACATTGTCCTGGTCATATAATGGAGTCATAATCATTACCCAATTTCTTCCTTGTAAACTAACTTCTTGTAAGACTTCTTGTTCACCTTGAATAATTTGACCTAAAATCTCTTCTAGCTCTTCGGGAAGAGGCAAGTTATAGTCTGCATGATCACCGTATCGTTCAAAATGACAATCTTCAATGAACTGTTGCGCCGTAGGATTTATCATAATAATATCCCCTTGACGATTTAGTGTTAAAACACCATCTGCCATAGAAGATACAATACTAGCCAGTTGTTCTTTTTCTTGACGTAATGCTTGAATATGGAAATTAAGCTGTTTTCCCATTTTATTAAAGGCTATACCTAACTCTCCTATTTCGTCATTTGTTAGAATCGGTACTTTTGTATTAAATTCCCCTCTTGTTAAATCAATTGCGGCTTCTCTCATGCGAATGAGAGGTGCCGTGATTCGAGTCGATAAAAAGAAGGCAAAAATAGTTGTTAATACGATAGCAATTCCTGCTGCTAATAAGATAATTCTTGTAGTCTCGGCTTTCGTTTGTTCAATTACATCTAGAGATTGATATACATAAACAGCTCCAGCGTAATTCGGTATAGGTGTTCCTACCATCATGATGTCAATGTCGTATGCATCTATATGCACTTGCTTATGTAAATTTTCACGTTGCGAAATTACCTGATTGACATCTACATCATTTTCAAACCATTCATTTTCCATATTTTGTAATTGTGTATTATCTGTTGATGATACCCACGCGGATCCATCTTCAAAAATAATAACAATTTGACTGCTTGGATCTTTTACTCGCTCAGTAATTTCAACCACTACGTCTTCTGTATGGTATTCATCAAACATGGACGTAATTTTAGTCGCTTGGTTTAACATGAGCTTTTCTGCTTCTTGCACATGAAACATTTCAAAGAACTCCAATAACAATACCGTTAAGATAAACAGCACGAAGGAAACTAGCAACAAAATAGTGACCGCTAGTTTCCCTACAACACTACGCCAAAACATTACGCATCCTCTTCTTCCAATTTATAGCCGACTCCCCAGACAGTAACAATCATTTTTGCGGCTTCTTTTGAGACAGTTGTAAGTTTTTCACGGAGTCTTTTCACATGAGTATCAACCGTTCGTAAATCTCCAAAGAAATCATAGTTCCAAACTTCTTTTAGTAAATCTTCTCGTTTAAACACCTTGTCTGGTGATTTTGCTAAAAAGCATAGCAATTCGTATTCTTTCGGTGTTAAATTGACTTCCTTTCCGTCAGCCGTTACCCGATAAGCATCTAAATCAATTGTTAAATGTGGAAATACGATTAAGTTTTTCGCAGTAGCTTCTCCTTTGGAAAAGGATTGATCTGAAACTCTTCTTAAAATGGCTTTTACACGAAGAACTACTTCCCTTGGACTAAATGGTTTGACAATATAATCGTCCGCTCCGGATTCAAATCCTTGTACACGGTTTGTTTCTTCACCTTTAGCTGTCAACATAATAACAGGAGTTTTCTTCTCTTTTCTAAGCTCTTCACATACTTCGATTCCGTCCATTTCTGGCATCATAATATCCAGTAAAATAACATCATAATCATTTTCTAAGGCCATTTCTAATCCATCTTTACCGTTATCAGCTTCTTCAATAACGAAACCTTCTCTTTCTAAATACATGTTAATTAATCGACGGATTCTTTCTTCATCGTCTACTATTAGTACTTTTGCATTCATATCCATGAAAACAATCCTCCTTCAATTCCTACTTAATTATAACCTATTATACATACATATGTAAAAACATGGCATTACCACATTGACGGCAACACCATGTTTATGTTTATGCGTATGAGTGAAGACCTGCTAATACAAGGTTTACTACAATAATGTTAAACATAATAATCGCAAATCCTCCAACAGCTAACCAAGCCGACTTCTCACCATGCCAACCTCTTGATAGACGCAAGTGTAAAAATACTGCGTAGAAGAAGAAAGTGATGAGTGCCCATACTTCTTTCGGATCCCAACCCCAGAAACGGTCCCAAGCAATTTGAGCCCAAATGGCTGCAAAGATTAAACCACCTAACGTAAAAACTGGGAATCCGATAGCTACTGAACGGTATGTTACTTCATCTAGTAAATCTGGATTAGCTTTTTTAAGCAGCGGTTGGATTGCTGCACCAATACGTTTTCTCAATATTAATCGAGCAATACCATACAAGACAGCTCCAACTAAAAATGACCAAATAACTGTATTAAACTTTCGACCAGCGTCAGATCCTAACATCCAGCTAGGCGCTTCAAATAAGGGTTCCATGACATCTTCTGTCACTAATTCACCTTTGTTTGGACCAGCAATAGCAGGAAGGTGATAATGTGTTGTTAACATATTACCGTTTTGTTGATAATTAAAGGTTGCATTATAGCCTGCGATGTTAAATCCAGTTGTAATTACAATAAAGCCTACGGTTAAAAACAACGCAAAAATAATTACTTCTAACCAAGTTGTTCGTTTTGAACGTCGGGTCTGATCGATTTGTCGTATCAAATATATAAGCCCCGTAACGAAACTGATGCCTAAAATTGCGTTTCCTATGGACACAGTTGATACGTGAATATATAACCAATGACTTTGTAACGATGCAACGAGTGGGGCTAGTTCACTTGGGAACATACTTGCATATGCGATTACAATCATTGCTATTGGTAAAGCAAAGAGTCCAATGACTGGGAGTCGGTAAATATAGTACAAAATAATGAATGCAAGTACCATAGACATACCGAAAAACGTTACGAACTCAAACATGTTCGACAATGGAGCATGTCCACTTGCAATCCACCGAAAAACAAAATAAACCAGTTGGGAAATAAATCCAATTTGCGTAATCCATATCCCAATAATGGCTTCTTTACTTCTACCCCCTTCGACTTTACTCGTATGTTTATCACGAATCGAGGCGCCAAAGAAAAATGTTGCGATTAAATACAAGATAAACGCTATGTAAAGCGCTATTTCACTTATATATGCGAAATCCATATACTATTTCCTCCTTTTAGGAAAGAGAGTGTGTTCGGATGTTACTTTTCTGTTTTTTCTTCTTTTGTATCTTCTTTCTTTTTCTCTTTTAACTGATCTTCTAGTTCCTGCTGATCAAAGACCATTTCAATAGACGTGCCATCAATTGCTTTTTCAATATCTTTTTTGACACCATACCAATTTTTATTTGTATGCGCAGCAAGTAATAATTGACTATTTTCTGGATGCAGCCAAATACGTCTATGGTGCCAATACATTCCTTGGATGACACCGATCATAAATATAAGAGCACCTAGTCCAAATAGTGGCAGTGTATAGTCTCTTCGAACAGATAATCCACTTACATAATGTGTGTCAAGATCAACAATACCTAACTTATATTGATTCGTTTTATCACTCGAACTATCGGCTGTATTTGGATCAAAGTTTATCCCAATTGCAGCAAAACTGACTTCTGTTTCTTCCTCACCAGGTGGGTATACTGCAAATACAAAACCAGGGTTTCTTGGATAATTTGACTTTTGTTTCGGTAAATTATCTTCAAAATAAAAGTCTGGTAAATACTCAACGACTTCTACAGAATAACCGTTGTCAAACTCGAAGATAGTATCCGATGAGTTTAATAAATCAAATGTAAATGTTCCAATTGCTTCTTCTTTTGGATCATCTACATCATATAATTTAAACGACATAGTTGAATATTCTTCTTGATATCCAGATTGATACATCGTATATCCACCGAATTTTACAGGTTGGTTCATTCGAATGGCTGCTTCTTTATACTCTTTCACAGCATCTTCATCACCCGTTACAGCATCTCCATCAACTTCATAAATAACTACGTCTGTTTGATAATTTTTAGCGATGAGTTCATCTTGTTTCTCGATTGCTTCTTTAAACTTTAAATCCTCTTCTGATTGACCGTATGTTTCTAACGTAAATTTCTTATTCTCAATTTGGAACTGGTTGTCTGTTCCTGGGACTGTAAGTTGTTGTCCTTCACGTATCCATAAATAATCATCTAAATAGAACATTGGGGTCGTCCGTAATATTGCTGCGATTAAAATAATGATTAATCCGATATGGTTCACATAAGGGCCCCATCTTGAAAATCTCCCTTTTTCCGCGAAAATATGTCCATCTTCTTCACGAATGTTGTATCTCAAACCTTTTAATTTGTCTTTTACTTGATTCATGTCATCACGAGAAACGTTTTCTGTCTCACTATATAAGCGTTGGCGGGACAAGAATGTTTTATTTCGTTTCGGACGTTGCAATTTTAATGCACGATGCAACGGTAAAAATCTATCTAAACTACAAATGACGAGAGAAATACCAATAAGCGCAATTACAATCAGATACCACCAGGAAGAGTATAAATCGTGAAATCCTAATTGGTAATATATCTTTCCAATAATCCCATATTGAGCTTCATAGAAAATCTCTGGATTTCTTGACGGGGCATCTATAGGAATATGTAATCTTTGAGGGAAAATTGTTCCAATAGCAGACGCAGCTAATGCAATTGCTATAAAGATAACTCCAACTTTGACTGAAGAGAAGAACGTCCACGTCTTATCAATTATTGATCGATTATATGTATTGGATCTGCGAGCACTACCTTCGTAACGCATATTTAGTAATACATGCTCATCATTTCCATCAATTGATTGGTTTCCTTCAATTGGTTTACCACAAGATTCACAAAGAACAGTTCCTTGTGGGTTCACGTGGCCACATTCACATTTTAACTTCTCCATTATTACACCTCACCTTGCATTTACTTCTAGTTTGGTACGATTTGATCTAGGTAGGACTGTAATTCCTGTAGTTCTAATTTACTTTGAACTGTGTCAACAATCATTCCATTTTCATCAATAAAGATTTTGCTTGGTAATGATCCTATATTATATAAGTTTTTTACTTGGCTTTTAGAATCTCGAACAACTGGATATGTAAGATCAGAGTTATGAATATACTTACTTACAACAAAATCATTTACATCTAAACTCACAGCAATAAATTCAATGTCTTTATTTTGGTATTGTTCATATGCATCTAGTAAAAAAGGTATTTCATCTTTACAAGGAGTACAACTTGTATCCCAAAAGTTAATCATGATTCCTTTCCCTTTGAAATCAGAAAGCTGAAAAGAAGAGTCAGGATAATTTTCGTTTAATTGATTCAATTTAAAGTCTGGTGCTTCATCTCCAGTCCGATGCGCAGTCTTATCCGATTGATTGCTTGAATATAAAGCAAAAATTGTGGCAGCAATCAGTATGAATAATACCGATGCTCGATATATGTACCGGTTACGTTTTTTATTTCTTTTTCGTTCACGCGCTTTTTCCAGCTTCATATAAATCACTCCTTCAATAAGTATAGCACTTTGCGTCACATAAAATTATGACTTCTTTTCAACATTTTGAAGTGCTAATGCACGCATTTGTTTTACTTCATGAGGAGTTAACGTTCGTGATTCTCCTGATTGTAGTCCTTTAAGTGTTAAAATCCCATATTTTTCCCTTGTTAATTTTTCTACCGGATAGCCAAGTCCTTCCATCATACGTCGTACATGTCTATTTTTTCCTTCATGTAACGTTAGACGCAAGTACATTACATTCTTTCTTGGTTCAACAGATTGAACTTTATAAGAAACAGCTTTTAATACGTCTTTTTCAGATCGAATCCCTTTGCGAAGTTGAGATAATTCCTCTTTACTAGGGATGCCCTTAATCTTGGCAATATAGACCTTTTCAATTTCATGTTTTGGATGCATTAATAAATTTGCAAATTCACCATCATTTGTTAAGAGTAAAATACCAGATGTATGGTAATCAAGTCTCCCAATTGGAAAGACTCTTTCTTCTATATCTCCAAGCAAATTGACCACGTCTGTTCTGCCTTTGTCATCCTCAGTACTAGAGATGACTTCGGGTGGTTTGTTTAACATATAGTACACTGGTTCCTCTTTTGCAATGGGTACACCATCCACCTTTACTTCATCTTTAGGTGTTACTTTTGTTCCCAGTACTGTTACAACCTTGTTATTTACTTCTACCTTTCCATCAACAATTAATTGTTCCGCTTTTCTTCTTGATGTAATTCCACTTTGTGCAATTACTTTTTGTAATCGCTCTTCATTATTTGACAAGGGTATCACCATTTCTGTTTAAATTATATGTTTGTCTACATCTATCTTCTAGTTTTTGTACATTTATTTACTTAAATAAAGCGTTAACGTTATGTTAACGCTTTTTATTGTTATTATCCAAAAATCATTGTTACTACAATGATTGAAGTTATTATACCAATGAAATCGGTTATTAGTCCAACCTTTAACGCATATTTCATCCGTTTTATTCGTACGGATCCAAAGTAAATCGTTAACACATATAATGTAGTATCTGTACTTCCTTGCATTGTCGAGGCTAGACGGCCTAAAAAAGAATCAGGTCCATGTGTCATAATCATTTCTGTAGTCATTCCTAAAGATGCAGTGCCTGAAATCGGACGAATAAGAGCTAACGGAAGAATATCTGCGGGAAACCCAACAAAAGATAGGAAAGGTTCTATTAAACCAATAAATGCATCAATGGCTCCGGAACTACGTAAAATTGTAATGGACACGATCATTCCGACTAAAAAAGGAAGTAAAGAGAAAGCCATCTGCACTCCCTCCTTACCTCCTTCTACAAATAATTCATATGTTGGTAATCGTTTATACGTTGCAGTGAGTAAAACAATAAGCAAAAAGCACGG
>DATGUV010000181.1:0-30789 GCA_035301025.1 Bacillota bacterium
GATCCTGTTTTCAATCTGTTGTGGACCATATACGTTTTTCTGTTTCGGAAACTTATATACGAACATTTCTCCGTAGTTTTCTCCGTCATTTCTTACACCAATCCAAGAAATCATATTTTGTCGCTTTTTAGGTGTATAAGGCTGCATGAGTACAAATTCCTCATGATCATTTTCTGGTAGTTTCATAGTAATGAAATATGGTTCCATGTCAATGTCTTGATTGAAATATTTTTCCGTTGGTGTTTGCCAGTAATCTTCTCGGTTGTAAAACACTTCCAAGTTTGACATGTGGTATGTACCATACATCTTTGCTTGAATTTTGAATAACTGTTCTGGATATCTAAAGTGATTTTGCAGATCTTCAGGCACTTCTTCTGTAAATAGTGTTGGAAACATATTTTGATACGTCTGTAATAAGGGATCTTCAGGATCAGCAATATAATAATTAACTTCCCCAGAATATGCATCCACTGCTACTTTTACAGAGTTACGAATATAATTCTCATGTTTATCATGTGGCTCAGCATATGGATATCTTTCAGCTGAAACATATGCATCAATCAGCCACACTAACGTTCCGTCATCTCGTACAACAATATATGGATCTCCATCATAATCTAAAAATGGTGCAATTTCTTTGACACGATTCATAATATTCCTGTTTTTAAGTAGTTGACTTTCATCCGTAAGTTGATCCGATACGAACATACGTACAGATGCCGCATCAATTGCAAATAACAGCTTTTTAAATCCTGTTAATGGGATTCCAGTTTTTTCTTCATAACGATGGGTTTCGTTGGCATCTCCAGTAGGATAATCGAATTCATCTACTTTAGAACCAACGATCACATCAGGATAGTCCTCTTCCCCAAAGTAAATCTGCGGACGAGTAATGTCTAAAATACCTTCTGACGGAATGTTTTTAAGCATATATTCTGGTTGTCCTTGACTAGTCACATCATTTACATGACTCATAGAAACGCCATAGCCGTGCGTATAACGTAAATTTCTATTCACCCATGTTTGTGCTTGATCTGGCAGGTCATCCATACTAAGTTCACGTGCCCCAATGAACACTTGTTCATATTCCCCATCAATTTCATATCGGTCAATATCCATATCATTGAAACGGTAATACGTACGGAAAGTTTGAATTTGGTTGTAAATGTCTAGAAGTGGACGTGAGTCATTTAATCGTACGTTGTTTAAGGTTAGTTCATTATTTTCGACGAGCTCCTCAGATAATGAGTCATTCCCTGGATGTTCTTTCACATCAATTTCATCTAACCCATAGGCTTCTCTTGTGTAATTCAAATTGTGTTCTAAAAATGGTTCTTCTCTCGTAAATTCATTTGGTGAAACAACAAAGTTTTGTACAACCATTGAAGCACCTTGACCTAAGATTACAAGGGCAACATATAAAACAATTGGAATGAGCATCGCTTCTAGCTTCCCGCGATATATAGAAATAATCATCCAAATGGATCCGAGGATAGCAACTCCCGCTAAAATATATGCTTTTGGAATATTCACGAGTTTATCTGTGAAACTCATGCCATGTACAACACTTTTTTGGAATATATTTACTTGATCTGTTAATAGTGTTTCATATGGAGCTAACACGTGTATTCCTGCAAGTAAAATACCAATAATAGCTAATATAAATCCTAAATGAAATTGGGCTAACTTGCTTCTTCTATACATATGAAATACAGAATAAGCGCCTAAACCTACTAGTAAATAAAAGAATGCCAATCCAAGTAATATGAACAACACAAATTTAATAAAAGGTAGGATGAACATATAAAAGGAAATATCCAACCCAAAATGCGGATCTGTTTGATTAAATGGAACAAAGTTTAATAGTTTAAGAGCCGGCTCCCAGCCAATTCCTTTCACAATAGATGAACCAATTAATCCAAAAAAGAACGCAACGCCAATCATAATTAAATTACTTGCCTTCTTATTTGTTACAACGGATACAACTTGTCTAGCATCAAAATGGTTTAAATAAGCCTTTCGGATAAAGAACAATGTAAAATACATCGTTATTGCAAATAAAACAAATCCCGATAACCCTAAAATAATCTTACTTTCTAAAATTGTTACAAAGACTTTTTCAAACCCGAGTGTTTCCATCCAAATATAGTCGGTAAACCAACGCAAGAGTGGAATCCCTGCGTAGAGAATAATAAATATGAATAAGAATACGAATCCTAATCGTGTCCCTATTTTCTTAAGTTTCTTTACTTGCTTCGGGCTTAAGCCCCTTGAAAAATCGAAATCCACAAAAGTACCTCCTTATAATCACATATTTCTATGATAGCAAATAACTGTGTTCATAGCTTTTAATTTACAATGAATGTATTAAAAACATCCCTGATCTGATACATCCAGTAGAATCATACTAGTGCTTTACACGGAAAAACCCTAGTTTGGGATCTTTTATTCATTCACTTAACCAGGGTATCGTATGCAAAGGATTTTAAATAAGCATCAAAACCAGTCCTTTATGAAACACTAATATGTTGTTTGCACATGTGCTAATTCCCGTTCTAACACTCGCGTGAGTTCATACGTTTTTCCAATGTGCATGATTTTTTGAAGATCAATATTCCAACATGCATCGTCTACATTGCATGTAAGTGGAACGTCACAATGAATGGCTGCAAGTTTTTGCGATAGAAATAGCATGTCAACATTTTCTTGTAATTTTGTTTTTGTTCCCTTAGGTAATTCTTCAACGCATGTTAATAAATTATCGACACTGTCATATTCACGCATGAGTTTGAGAGCAGTTTTTTCACCAATTCCTTTAACACCGGGATAATTATCAGACGAATCACCCATCAGACCTTTGAAATCAATGATCTGCTCGGCGTGTAACCCCACTTTTTCATAAAAGTTTTCTCTCGTGTATAGCTCATAATTCCCGATGCCCTTTTTCATAATCGCTACTTGTACATCATTATCTACCAACTGAAGCAAATCATGATCTCCTGAAAGAATCGTCACTTTAAAACGTTCATTTTGTTGACGAGCAATGGTTCCGATACAGTCATCCGCTTCATAATTTTCAATGCCTATATTCGGCACATCAAATGCTTCAACCACCTCTCTCACAATTTCAAACTGAGGAACTAATTCTTCTGGCGGTGGAGGACGATTGCCTTTATACTGATCAAACAGTTCTGTTCTGAACGTTTTACTTCCCATATCCCAACAACATATCACATGGGTTGGTTCATACGTATGGATCGCATGTAAAAAATAGCGTAAAAATTGATGTACACCATTGGTAGGTATACGATCTTTCGTGTACATAAAGTTTCCTCGAAAAGATGTGGAGAAAAACCCTCTAAACAAGAGAGCCATTCCATCCACTAGTAATAATTTATTTTTCATAAAAGCCTCCTATGAATCTACTGTACAATCGCTTTGATTTCATCTCGCTTAGCTATTAATACATCTACATCAACCACCTCTTGTAACATTTTTTGTTGGTGGGACATAAATGTTTTCACTTGATTTTTATACGTTGCATCATTGTCTTTTGTAAGGACTGACCACTGCTCCATATAATTTGTTGACATGATTTCTTTTACCTGATCAACATATGAATCAATATATGGTTGTAATGCAGCATATATTTTATCTCGGACCATATCTTTTTCGTTTTGTACAAAGAATGCTTTCATTCCATTGTATTTTACACTCGATTGAAAAGTCTTGTATGTAAGACTTTCAAATGGTTCGTCAAAATCTGGTGTTTCAATTCGTTGATCCTCAATCATGGGTAAAATAAAGGAATCATCAATCGCCTGTAAGCTATTCTTAGCCTCTTCGTAGTGGGCGAATAATTGTGTTCTCATTTCTGCTTCCACTCGTAATGCAATGGCTCGAATCTCTTGCAAGAATTCATATCCACTATAGCGTAACAATGCATTTGCTGCGGCATACATTTGTTCCTGTCCTTTTCTACCAGATTCGGTAATGGTTGTTGGATTAAACGTTTCTTTAAAAAAGTCATGGAAACGAATGCCTAGGCGCTCGATCACATAATATAATTGTCGCTCAATCCGTTGTAGAATTTGTGCTTCATACGTTTCGGTTGATCGGTTATTGAGCATGTGATACATACGCTGTTCAAATGTGCGTAATTGTTCTCCGCGAGCTTCTTTTTCTGCCCCGTCAAGCTGGACATAATCAATGTGACCGTCTAATGCTTGTAAGGTTCTGCGCATATCTACATATGCAGACTCCATTGTTAAAGCCGGTAATTCCTTGTTTAAAAATGTAAAGAAGTCTGATAAAAACGTGTTGAATTTCCTTTTATTATGTTCGTTCTCACCGTTTTCCAATACTTGTTTACTTGATATCGGATATACTGAAGGAAAACGAATGCCTAGTAACATAAGCTGTTCAGCAACATAATCATGTACTAATTGTAATTCTTTCTCGTCTGATGCAAGATCTGCAGCATTAATAATAAAGAACATCTTGTCTAATTCAAACGATTCTTTTACACGTCCAAGCTGCATCAAAAAGTCTTTATCTGCCCGTGATAAGGCGTGGTTGTAATAGGTAACATATAATATAGCATCCGCTTCTTTTATATATTCAAAGGATACATTTGTATGCCGAGCATTTACTGAATCTGCCCCAGGGGTATCTACTAAAGTAATCCCTTTTTGGGTAATGGAACAATCATAATGTACGTCTATTTCTTGAATATAGCATGCTTTTGTTTCTTCTGTTGCATAAGTAGCAAAGCGCTCTAAATCGATTGTTTCTTTACTACCTATTTTATCTTTCATATATGCATATCCATCCACCATTGCATGAATATATGCCCGGTACATTTGATCGATTGATTCTTTATGGATGATATCTTTTTCTTTTACCCATGTTAGTAATGTAGAAAGAGATCCTTCAGGAGGTTGATGATCCTTTGTCATCGCTTGTATATCTCGCACAATCTCCTCTTCATTTTTAATGGAGATGACTACGTCTCCATGGGTATGTAATTCATTAATCGGTGAAATCTTTGTAATCACAGCAGTTGTCGGATTCGGTGATGATGGTAAAACAGTACTACCTAACAATGCGTTCGCAAATGACGATTTACCGGCACTGAATGCTCCGAATAAAGCTACTGTTAAGGATCGGTGTTCTAAACGACGTTTTTTATCTAATAAATCATTTACGTAAGAATCAAAACCTGATAATTCTTCTAGACTTTTCACAGCTTGGTCGATTTCATCGATCGTTTCTTCGATGGAATAGCTTTGTTTTTCCTGTTCCCTCTCTGTAGTCTCATCATTTGGGGCCTGAAATGGAACATCCGCTTGGTTTAATGAGATGACTTCGCTTGCATCTAATAACGTATATGAATGGAATAAATCCTCAATAGCTTGTTTCATCACAGCCTCTGTGTGAGCATCATACGTGGGTTCTTTTACCACATTTTCTAATGTACTTAATCGTTTATCATACATTTCGCGCATGTGATTGATCTCTTCTTCTGTAGCGATAGCTTTCGTAAACGATTGCTCATTACTTGCCAATTGATTATCAATGTCTTGTATGTGATCTGTAAAATGTACTTTAATTTTTTCCCATAAACTACGAACCATTTTACGGAACAATGTATTAATTTCACTATGTACATCCTTCGTGTAGTTAAGTACATACTCTCCTGAAATCTGCGCGCCTTTACGAACAGATGATTCAATAATCTTCTCCGTTGAACCTATAGCGATATCGTTTAAATGAGCGTCTACCAATGTGTGTGGAATGTCATATGCTTTAGCTAAAGCCTTGATTTTGTCTCGTAAATTCCACTGGATTGCAGACTCCACAACAGAAATTAATTCCTCCGCAAATACATGCTTTCTTCGTTCTTTTTCATCCGTTGTCTTCTTTTTAGAGCCAAATAAGCCTACTTTAAATGTTGGCTCAAGGGATTCTAAATAAAGCCGTGCGTGCTCCCGCATATCAAAAGGCATGATCTGGGCATTTGTTAATGTTTGGTTCATTTCCTTAAAAAGCTCATCATAAAAGGTATTCATTTGTTCCACACATGTGTTCCGATCTCGTTTAAGCTGATGAAATAGATATGCTTCTTCTTCGTTCTCCTCAGATGAGTCCAAGGATAAAACCTGGTCTTCATATTCATTCGTTAAAAACTGCTTATGTTGTTCTACCAGATCTTGCATGGAACGTTTAATGGACGGGTGGATGTCTCTATCCGTAGTAACTAAATCTTGGATTGTTTTCTTAACAGCTGGAAACATATTGTGACTCGCTTCAGGATCTTTTAAAGACGTGTAAAAAATATGCAACGGTTCAATATGCCACTGTGAAAACGTATGCTTGATTTGGGCGTTAAATGTCTCAAAAGGAATTTCTTGCTCATTATGTTTATCAATCTGGTTAATAATTACATAATAAGGGACTTCTTTTTCCTTTAGTTGTTGTAAGAAAGACAAATTCACTTCAGATTGTACGTGATTATAATCCATGACATAAAATAACACATCTGCATTATGTAAAGATCCCTCTGTCATAAGACGATCAGCATCATCTGCAGCATCAATTCCAGGTGTATCAAATATCGCTGTGTGTGGTGGTAGTATTTGTTCTGATGTATTAATTTCTATCGTGTGAATGGATTGTTTATCTTTACAAAAAGACCGGATTAATTCCATGTCATAAGGCTCATTATATTGAACCGGTTCTTCCTCATGAAAATACATCCGGGCATATCCGCCACCAGAGGTAACTTTAACAATGTTCGCACTTGTAGGAATCGGACTTTTAGGTAAGATATCCATGTCAAGCAATGCATTAATCATAGAGGATTTCCCTGCAGAGAAATGACCGGCAAAGCTAATAATGAATTCGTTGTTTTTAAGTTTATCGTATAACTCCAAAATTTTTCGGCTGTTATCAATATCATTATTTTCATGCATGAACGTATATAAATTAACTAATGTATTATGTATTTGGTTAGAACTCACAATTCGACGACCTTTCTAAGCTGATAATGCATTCATTATACGAAAGATTAGAAGATTTTACTACCGGAACGACCTTTTTACTTACAGTGGGAAGGCTCGGGACGAACAATCAAACAAAAAGACATAGCCGCAACAATTACGACTATGCCAGTGTCAAAATGTCGATGTTTATTCCTTTAAAAAGTTATGTTTCGTCTAAAGTACTCATGGAAAGAATCATCTATTATACGGGGTATACTCCGTGTTTTCTTTCCGTAAATTGGAGGTTTTTAGATCGATAACTAGTAAAGCGTGTAATCAAATCATCTCTTAATTTATTCGGTTCAACAATCGCGTCGATGACCATTTCCGAAGCTAATCGATAGATATCGATGTCCTCGCGGTATTCATCACGTTTTTCTTTCATAAATGCTGCCCGCTCTTCTTCCGGTAATGCTGCAATCTTGTTCGCATAGACAGCATTTACCGCTGCTTCAGGTCCCATGACTGCAATTTCTGCTGTTGGAAGTGCGATACAAGCATCCGGTTCAAAAGCAGGTCCTGCCATTGCATATAATCCTGCTCCATAGGCTTTGCGCACGACAACAGATATTTTTGGAACCGTCGCTTCACTCATAGATGCTAACATCTTCGCACCATGACGAATAATACCCGCACGCTCTACATGTGTTCCAATCATAAATCCTGGGATATCCATTAAGAACAGAAGTGGAATATTAAAGGCATCACATAACTGAATGAATTTTGCTGCTTTATCCGCAGAATCAGGGAATAGTACTCCACCTTTTACTCGCGGTTGGTTAGCAATTATTCCAACAACCTCACCATTCATTCGGGAAAGGCCAGTAATCAGTTCAGGTGCAAACAACTTTTTAATTTCACAGAAACTATCCTCGTCTATGATTCCTTCAATAAGTTTATACATATCAAAAGGTGCATTTGGATTTTCTGGAATCAACTCTTCAATCGTTTGGTCTAATTCTTTGTGATCGATTGCCCCTCCTTGATGTGGTTTATTTCTAAAGTTGGCCGGGAAATATGTTAAATAATTACGGGCAAATTTAATTGCCTCTTCTTCTGAATCTACAAGGACGTCTCCACATCCAGATACAGAACAGTGCATGCGTGCGCCACCCATTTCTTCTAAACTCACCTTTTCCCCAATAACCATTTCAGCCATGCGAGGCGAGCCTAAGTACATAGATGCATTTCCTTCAACCATAATAACAATATCGCAAAACGCTGGGATATACGCTCCACCAGCCGCGGAAGGTCCGAATAACAAGCAAATTTGTGGAACTCTTCCAGATAATTTAATTTGATTTTGGAAAATACCTCCTGCTCCTCTTCGACCTGGGAACATCTCTACTTGATCTGTAATTCTAGCTCCAGCAGAATCGACTAAATAAAGCATTGGAATCTCCAAGTTTAAAGCCATTTCTTGGATGCGAATCATTTTCTCAACAGTTCTCTTCCCCCAGGACCCCGCTTTTACAGTAGAATCGTTGGCAAGAACACATACTTTCTGACCATGAATCGTTCCAATACCTGTTACGACCCCGTCAGACGGAAGAGTGTCATCTGCACAATTCGCAAAAAATGCTTCTTCCACATCTATGCCATCATCAAATAACTTTTCTAAACGGTCACGTACAAAAAGCTTTCCGTTTTCGCGGTTTCGCTCATGGTATTTTTCTTGTCCACCTTTTTTAATGGTTTCAACTCTCTTTTGTAATTCATCCATATATGACATTGTCTAGCCCCTTTCTATGAATGTCTTCATTACTTCCCACGATATTGTGGCGTTCTTTTTTCACTGAATGCTACCAATCCTTCTGCACGATCTTCTGTATGTAGAGTTTCTTTGTATAAATTTCGTTCTAATTCAAGTCCTTCCTTGATGGGAACATCCATTCCACGATTGATTGCTTCTTTACTTAAAGCAACAGCTAATGGCCCATTTTTGCAAATAGCTTCAGCTGTTTTTAAAGCTTCGGCCATAAGGAAACCTTCTTCAAACACATCTTCTAATAAGCCAATTTCAAGCGCTTTTGTCGCAGAAATTCGTTCCGCTGTGAAAATGAGACGCTTTGCCGCTGCTCTTCCGATGATTCGAGGAAGTCTTTGTGTTCCGCCAGCACCAGGAATGATCGCAAGACTTGTTTCCGTAAGACCCATAGACGCACTATCTACCGCGTAACGGATATCACAAGCAAGGGCTAATTCAAGTCCCCCACCTAAAGCAACTCCATTCAGGGCAGCTATTACTGGTGAGCGCAGGTTTTCTACTTTTGTAATGGTATTTCCAATTTTTGCCACCGTTTGCAGAACTTGATCGTCATTCATATCTTTACGTTCTTTTAAATCAGCTCCTGCACAAAATGCTTTATGTCCTTCTCCTGTAATGATTGTACAAAAAATAGACTCATCATGTTGAATTCGATCCAGTTGTTCATTTAATGCATCAAGCATTTCTAAGGAAAAAGAGTTTGCAGCAGAAGCCCGTTGTAATGTGACGATTGCTATATGATCTTTCACAATAGAAACATCAACTAATGGTTCCATCTTCCATTCCTCCCTGTTCATTGCAGGTGTTTATTCAATAATAATTAGGACGTCACCTTCATTAACAAATTCTCCTTCAGCTTTTACGATTGATTTAACAACTCCGTCTTTTTCAGCTGCAATAGGGATTTCCATTTTCATCGACTCCAATACAACAACATCTTGACCAGCCGTTACCGTATCTCCTTCGACAACAACAATTTTCCAAATACTTCCCGCCATACTAGCTTTTACTTCACTCATTATTATTCCTCCTAAATTTATGATTGAATGTGTTCTTGAATATATTTCGTTGTAATATTTCCTTTTATAAAGGCGTCTTGTTGAAGGACTTTTTCCAACATAGGAATATTCGTTTGAATGCCTTCAATGGTTGAATGACTTAGTGCCTCTCGTAGGATAGATATAGCCTCTTTTCGAGTACTTCCTTTAACAATCATTTTCCCAATCATTGGATCATAAAATGGTGTAACCTTACTATCCTCAGTCACACTCATCTCCAGCCGCACTTTCTCAGAAGAAGAAAATTCACACGTAGTTATTTGTCCTGGAGAAGGGAAAAATGTTTCAGGGTTTTCTGCATAGATGCGTACTTCAATGGCATGTCCTTGGATAGAAACATCTTCCTGTACAATAGGTAATTTCTCTCCCTGAGCAATATTGATTTGCATTTGAATCAGATCAAGTCCAGTAATTTCTTCTGTTACTGGGTGTTCGACTTGAATACGTGTGTTCATCTCTAGAAAATAAAATTTATTATTTTCATCTACTAAAAATTCAATCGTTCCTACATTTTCATACCCTAATTGTTTGCAAGCTTCTACAGATTTTTCTCCCATAGCTAAACGCACTTCTTCAGGTACTTGAGAAGGTGCTTCTTCAATAACTTTTTGATTTCTTCGTTGGATGGAGCATTCACGATCAAATAAATGAATCACATTTCCAAATGTATCTGCTACCACTTGAATTTCAATATGTTTCGCATGTTCAATGTGTTTTTCTAAAAAGAGCGTACCGTCTCCAAACAAGCTTTCTGCACGTTTTTGATTTGTATCAATGGCCTTGAGTAATTGTTCATCTGTTTGAACAATTTCCATCCCTACTCCCCCACCACCTGCAGCAGCTTTCACCATGAGTGGATATCCAATTCGTTCCGCTTCTTGAATCGCTTCTTTTTCATTGTTAAGAGCTGTTGTAGTTCCTGGAATGATTGGAATACCCGCGTCTTTCATTGCCTCTCGTGCAGCTATTTTATCTCCCATCAACGCAATCATTGAACTAGGCGGTCCGATAAATACGATTCCTTCCTCTTCACATCTTTGAGCAAATGCTGGATTTTCACTTAAGAAACCATATCCAGGATGAATCGCATCGGCACCTGACTTGTTAGCTATTTCAAATATGCGATCCATATGTAAATAACTTTCTTGTGGACGAGGGGGACCTATTTCAAAAGCCTCGGTGGCCATAGAAACAAAAGCCGCTTCTCTGTCCGCTTCAGAATAAATGGCTACCGTGTCGATATTCATAGTATTGCACGTTCGTATAATACGAGCGGCAATTTCACCACGGTTTGCAACTAATATTTTTCGAATCATTCCTTATCCTCCAATCACAGGATTATCTACAACCTAATTGGCGCGAGATGACGACCCGTTGGATTTCTGACGTACCTTCACCAATAACGAGTAGTTTAGCATCTCGTAAATAACGTTCCACTTCATATTCACGCATATATCCATAACCACCATGGATTTGAATCGCTTCATCAGCTGCACGAACTGCTGTTTCCGTTGCGAAAAGTTTTGCATATGCAGCTTCTTTTGAAAATGGTCGTCCTTGATCTTTTAGCCAAGCTGCCTTCATCACCATATTTCGTGCAAGTTCAATTTCCATAGACATATCTGCAAGTTTAAATTGAATTGCTTGGAAACTAGAAATTGGTCTGCCAAATTGCATACGCTCTTTCGCATATAATAAAGATTTATCTAGTGATGCTTGAGCAATTCCTAATCCAAGAGCCGCAATAGAAATACGTCCTCCATCTAAGGTAGTTAAGAATTGTTTAAATCCTTCCTTTTCATCTCCCAGTAAATTAGATAGTGGTACACGTACGTTATCAAGTACAATTTCTGCTGTATCTGATCCACGCACACCCATTTTGTCATAATTACTTGTGATGGTGACTCCTTCAGCATTTGTCGGTACTAAAATTGCGGAAATAATGTTTTTACCACGTTCATCTTTACCTGTAACAGCTGTAACAATTACCGTTTTAGCAAAGCTGGCGTTCGTAATGAAACACTTTTCACCACTAATCACATATTCATCTCCGTCAATTTTTGCTGTTGTTTTAGTCCCTCCAGCATCTGATCCCGCATTTGGTTCTGTTAATCCGAAGGACCCTAATGCTTGACCAGAAGCAAGTGGCTTAAGAAACGTTTCTTTTTGATCTTCTGTACCGAATTGGTTAATGGGACTTGCCCCAAGAGACACAGCTGCTGCATAACTTAACCCAGTACTTCCACATGCTCGACCAATTTCTTCTACAGCTAGTGCATATGAAATCGTGTCTCCACCGGAACCGCCAACTGATTCTGGAAAAGGAATCCCCATAAAGCCTAGCTTGCCCATTTCCTTAAATATATCTTCTGGAAAGGTTGCTGTTGTATCAATTTCGATTGCTCGAGGACGAATGACTTCATCAGCAAAATCACGAGCCATTTTACGGATCATTTGTTGTTCTTCTGTTAAATCAAAATTCATAAAAAACCCTCCTTCATCCATTTGGTAGATCAGATAATTATCCAATCTAGATAATACCAATACTTCTATTGTATATGATTTGTCCTCTTTATAGGTACTATTTGTGTGAGAGAATCGTCTTGTATGTATCACCCATGAAAAGATAGCGCTTACAAACCCATTATATACTCTAACACATTCTTTAAACAGAATAAAGAGGCTGAGACAAAAGATTTAACGGTAACTCACATACGAACATTCTAATTTCATAAGTGGAATTACCTGTTTCGGAAATATACTTCGCTTTCCTGTAGGGTCTCCGTATATTTCCTACGCTAGATTAGAATGTTATTCGTATTTTAGGAGATACAACTTTGATTTGTCTCAGCCTCTAATATTTATTTATTCATTTTTTTCCCGAGTGCAAACGGGGTTTCATAGGATACTTTCTTCCAGGAAGTGGTAACTTCACCATCTTGATCTTCATCAATAATAAATGATCCATTGCTTCGTAAATCACTTAGTGCTAAATCAAGTGCATATAATTCATGTTGCTTTCCTGTAGCGGTTTGCATGCAGATCACATCATCTTCATGTGTAAAGAAAAACCCTCGAATACGATGTGGCTTGCCTTTTAATTCCCGCAACATTAACGTTCCCCTGTTAGCTCTCGTGCCATTAGGTACTTCGCTTATACGCATGCGTTTGCAAGCACCACGTTGCGTAGCAATAACAATGGATTGTTTTTCATCCGGATCAACTGAATTTCCACTAACCACATATTCATCTTCTCTTAATTGAATAGAGATAACTCCACTAGCTCGTTGTCCAACTACATTTACATCTTTTTCTTCATATCGTAATCCATACCCTGTATTTGTTGCGATAAAAATGTGAGAATTTCCATTTGTAACACGCACACGAATAAGTTCATCATCTTTTTTCACATTTAAAGCAATGAGAGGTCTAGAATAACGTTTTGATTGATATTCGCTTAACAAACTTCGTTTAATCATGCCTTTCTTCGTAAAAAATACAATGTACTCGTCAGATGTTATCTCTCTAATTGGCTCTATATGAACAACTCGTTCATCCCCGTCTAACTCAGTGATGTTGGATAGATGTTGCCCTAAGTCCTTCCAGCGAATTTCTGGAAGTTCATGTACTGGCACTGAAATATACCTACCTTTATTCGTGAATATAAGGACATGATCAGTTGTGTTCATCTCATATAATCCAAGAAGATGGTCTTCATCTTTCATTCCAAAATCTCTTCCACTGGAAGCTGCATATGAACGAATGCTCGTTCGTTTTATGTATCCTTCATCAGTTAAAGATATGATTACATCTTCAGCGGCAACTGTTACATCTAATTCAATTTGAATATCTTCAATTTCATCTTCAATAACAGACTTGCGTTTTGTACTATATTTCTTTTTAATGCTACGTAAATCTTTTTTGATAGACGTTAGTAGTTTTCTCTCATTTTCTAAAATACCCGTTAAATCGGCGATGGTCTCACGCAATTCTTTTGCTTCGTTTTCAAGTAATGTAATATCAGTATTCGTTAAACGATACAATTGTAACATTACAATGGCTTCAGCTTGTTCTTCTGTAAATCCATAAGCTTTTTTGATACGATCTTTTGCATCTTGTTTGTTTCTAGACGATCGAATCGTGTCAATTAATTCATCAAGAATGGAAACCGCCTTGATAAGGCCCTCTACAATATGCGCTCGTTTTTCTGCCTTATGTAAATCATAGGTTGTCTGGCGAATGAGCACCTCTTTTTGATGATCGATATACGCATCAATCATTTCACTTAACGACAATAGTTTAGGTGTTCGATCTTGTATAGCTACCATATTAAAATTATAGGAAACTTGTAAATCAGTATTCTTATATAAATAATTTAAAATACCTTCACTATTTGCATCCTTACGTAAATCGATGACAATTCTTAGCCCAGTCCGGTCTGTTTCATCACGAACTTCTGCAATGCCTTCAACTTTGCGGTCGATGGAAAGTTCGTCAATTTTCCGAACCATATTTGCTTTGTTTACATCATACGGAATTTCATCAATCACGATTTGTTCACGGTGCCCTCTAAGTTTCTCTACTGTAGCACGTCCGCGAACAATAATTCGACCTTTCCCAGTTTTATATGCTTGTTCAATACCCTTTTTCCCTTGAATAATTCCACCTGTAGGGAAATCTGGTCCTTTGATAACGGACATGAGACGATCTACAGATGCATTTGGGTGATCAATTTTCATAATGACAGCATCAATAACTTCATTTAAGTTATGTGGTGGAATGTCTGTAGCGTACCCAGCTGAGATTCCAGTTGATCCGTTTACCAGTAAGTTTGGAAACTTTGCAGGTAATACAACAGGCTCGGAAATCGTTTCATCAAAGTTTGGAATATAATCAACTGTTTCTTTTTCAATATCTCGAAGTAATTCTGAAGCAATCGTTGATAAACGTGCTTCTGTATAACGCATAGCAGCAGCAGGGTCTCCGTCAACACTTCCGTTATTCCCGTGCATTTCGATGAGAACATTACGCATTTTCCAGTCCTGACTTAATCGCACCATAGCGTCATACACTGATGAGTCCCCGTGTGGATGATAATTCCCAATGACTGTTCCAACCGTTTTTGCAGCTTTTCTATAATT
Source organism: Bacillota bacterium (assembly GCA_035301025.1). Classification (GTDB taxonomy): domain Bacteria; phylum Bacillota; class Bacilli; order Bacillales; family Amphibacillaceae; genus CALAMD01. Next base: position 15,011 of record DATGUV010000181.1, read on the forward strand.
TTTATCAAATGTATTACCGTCAACATGCATAGCAAATAAAATACGGCGTTGGACGGGTTTTAATCCATCACGTACGTCTGGAAGTGCACGATCTTGAATAATATATTTACTATATCTTCCGAAGCGGTCACCTATGACATCTTCTAATGGAAGATCTACAAATTGTTCTTGTTCCAATGTACTGCCCCCTTATTGCATATGAACTCGATCACTATCTAAAATACTATCATCTTCTTCAAGCCCAAATTTTACGTTTTTCTCAATCCATTTACGTCTTGGTGCAACTTTATCTCCCATTAATGTTGTAACACTTTTTTCTGCACGGGCAATATCGTCAATTTGAACACGTACAAGGGTGCGGGTATCTGGTGCCATCGTTGTTTCCCATAATTGATCTGCATTCATCTCCCCTAGACCTTTATAACGCTGAACCATACATCCTTTGCCAAGTTCCTCTGTTGCTCGAGCCATTTCTTCTTCATCCCATGCATAGATAACTTTTTCCTTGGCACCTTTTCCTTTTGAAACTTTAAAGAGAGGTGGTAATGCAATATATACCTTTCCAGCTTTTACTAAATCATACATATAACGGTAAAAGAAGGTTAATAATAACACTTGAATATGAGCACCATCTGTATCTGCATCTGTCATAATGACGACTTTATCATATTGAGCTTCCTCAACAGAGAAATCTGCTCCTACTCCTGCACCAATTGTATGTATAATTGTTGCGATTTCTTCATTCCTCATAATATCTTCAAGTTTTGCTTTTTCAGTATTTACAACTTTACCACGCAATGGTAGGATTGCTTGGAATTTACGGTCTCTTCCTTGTTTTGCAGATCCGCCTGCTGAATCTCCCTCTACTAAGTACAGTTCGTTTTTCTTTGGGTTTCTCGATTGAGCAGGTGTTAATTTCCCACTTAGTAATGAGTCTTTACGTGCTTTTCGTTTTCCACTTCTTGCATCTTCTCTTGCTTTTCGTGCTGCTTCTCTAGCATCTCTTGCACGCATTGATTTTTGTATGAGGGTATTTCCAATGTCAGGATTTTCTTCTAAGAAGTAATGTAGCTGTTCAGAAACTACTTGATCTACAGCAGAACGAGCTTCTGTCGTACCTAATCGCCCTTTCGTTTGGCCTTCGAATTGTAAGATTTCTTCACGAATGCGCACAGATACAATAGCAGTTAACCCTTCCCGAATGTCTGTACCATCTAAGTTTTTATCTTTTTCTTTCAGTATATTGTTTCTCCGGGCATAATCATTCATGGTTCGTGTCATTGCAGAGCGGGCTCCAAATTCATGAGTCCCCCCATCTGCCGTTCGCACGTGGTTTACAAATGACAACATATGCTCTGCATAGCCATCATTAAACTGAAATGAAAACTCTACATGAACTCCTTGTTGATCACCTTGAAATGATACAACATCATGTAATGCTGTTTTTCCCTCGTTTAAATATAGAACGAAAGAATCAATTCCATCTTCAAACGCATAGTCAGCTTTTTCTCCAATTCGTTCATCTTCTAACGTAATATGAAGACCCTTCAGTAGAAACGCAGATTCTCTCAGCCGTTCCGCTAATAACTCATAATCAAATATAACTGTAGAAAAAATCGTAGCATCTGGCTTGAAGCGGATAACTGTACCTGTTTGACGTGTTTTTCCTTTTTGTTCTAATGGACTTGCGGGTTTTCCTCCATTTTCATAACGCTGAGTATATGTATAACCATCTCGGTGAATCGTAACTTCTAACCATTCAGATAAAGCGTTCACAACAGAAGCTCCTACGCCATGTAATCCACCACTTGTCTGGTATCCGCCTTGCCCAAATTTACCTCCAGCATGTAACACTGTAAATATAACTTCAGCAGTTGGTTTCCCAGAGCGGTGCATTCCTGTAGGTATTCCTCTTCCTTCATCCCCGATCGAAATACTTTCATCAGAATGAATAGTAACGGTTATTCGGTTCCCGTAACCAGCAAGTGCTTCATCAACAGCATTATCTATAATTTCAAACACGAGATGATGGAGTCCTTTTAAATCCGTACTTCCAATATACATTGCAGGTCGTTTACGAACTGCATCAAGCCCTTCTAGGACGTCAATTGAATCATCTGAGTACATCCCATTATTTGTTTTCATGCATTCAAACCCCTTTCATCTTTCGGTTACACTTTGTATATGATAGAACATTTGTTTGAACTTGTAAAACCTTTGTCCGTCGCTCTACGATAGCATTATACATCTAATTTGTAAAAAATGTATATCTTTTTAGTAAAAAGAGAAGAATTATCTCTTCATTTGAATCAATTTCATCATCCATATTTTATTCCTTCCATACAACATGGGGTTCATCTAAGTCGCATAAAAGGGTCCATATTTTTGACAGGACTTCTTAACTCTTTAACAACACAGATTCTGCCACTTTAATGCATAGGTCCATAATGACTGTCTTTCCTTGACTTGTTAATAATTCATACGCTTCTTCATTTTGGATACCTTGTTGCATCCAAAATGTTGGAGCGTTTAATGTTGCAGCCTCTTCTGCTATAGGTAACATATCTTCAGATCTTCTAAATACATTAATAATATCAATGTCTTCAGGGACTTCACGTAAAGAAGGATATGCCTTCTCACCTAAAACCTCTTCTTCATTTGGATTGACTGGGATAATCCGATATCCTTTATGTTGCATTGCCTGACTTACTTGGTGGGATGTTCGATCACTTTTACTTGATAAACCGACCACTGCAATTGTTTTAGCTTCTTTTAAAATTTGAGTGATTTTTTCATTACTAGGGTTTTTCATCATACATCCATCCTTTATAATATAGTTATACTTCTTTTGCTACTTATACACCTATCATTATACTTTTTAAATAGAACATAATAAAACATTTGATTGAGACAAGGATATGTATTCATTCGCTTGTCATATATGTTATCCTATCATACTTTTAAGGGATATGTTCGCTCACGGTAATATGGATCTATTCATCATGTACTTGTGAAATTTTTAGCTTCAATGCATGCAGGACGCACCTTGAATACATACTTATAACTAAAGTTAGAAAACATAATTGTTTTTTAACAGATTTAAAGTTTAATATTATTTTTGTAGCGCTTTTCATGGTAAACTAAAGATAGATTGTTGTTATTTTAAATTGAAAGTGGGTAGTTTATGGAATATGTAGTATATTCAATCCTCGCATATGTATTAGGATCTCTACCTTTCGCACTAATTGTTGGTAAAGTTGGTTACAGTATTGACGTACGTGAACATGGAAGCGGAAATCTAGGAGCCACCAATGCCTTTCGAGTGCTCGGGGTAAAAGCAGGATCAATTGTTGTTCTTGCTGATATTTTAAAAGGTACTTTTGCAGTTCTCATTCCTTTATTATTCCATGCTGACGTCTACTTATTAGCCATCGGATTATTTGCAGTAATTGGTCATACATATCCATTATTTGCAAAGTTCAAAGGCGGTAAGGCTGTTGCTACTTCTGCTGGTATTATTTTAGGTGTTAGTCCATTACTATTTGCAATTATGATATTATCATTTTTAATCTGTTTATATGTGTCAAAATACGTGTCTCTTTCTTCAATGATTACAGGTATTATTACTCTGATTGTGTCTTTCTTCTTAAAAGATATTGGCTTAATGATTGTTATGCTCGCACTAAATGTATTTGTTTTTTATCGACATAAAGACAACATTAAGCGGATCAAAAATAAGACGGAACCGAAAATTACGTGGATGTAGACGACTTTTTGTATAAAAGAAATTTTTTATCCACTAGATACAAACTATTTTTCATGAAAGAAGCGTATAAGCTATGAAATATATATTTATAGGCATCATCCGATTGTATCAAAAAGCAATCAGTCCTTTTAAAGCCCCATCATGTCGATTTTTACCAACATGCTCAGCTTATGGAATTGAAGCTATACAGCGTTTTGGTGCTATTAAAGGTGGGTATCTAACAATTAAACGCATCAGTAAGTGTCACCCTCTTCACCCTGGTGGAGTTGACCTTGTACCTGAAAAAAAGAAAAAGAAATAATGATATCTATAAGGAGAGTGGCGTATATGAAATTACATATTACACAAGAAGCAGCTAATTGGTATGTGAATGAACTAGAGTTAGACACACCAACACAAATTCGTCTTTTTCCAAGGTATGGTGGTGTAGGAGGAATCATCCCTGGGTATTCTATAGGTATTAATAATGATTTACCTGAAGTCGTCCACGCTTCCTCTATTGTATCAGGTATAAAGTTCTTTATTGAGGAGAAAGATGCATGGTATTTTGATGGATATCATCTCACTATTCAATTCGATGAAGAGCTGAATGAACCAGAATTTATTTATGAATCACAGAGGCGCTAATTTCTAGCGCCTCTTTACTTTTGTAATGAAAACCGCTTAATATGCTCAAATTGTTGTTCTTGTTTTAAAATCGTAAGTTGCGTTTGTCCAAATACATCAAAATGGGGATATGTATCGTGTAAATCAATCCATTCTGGTAACAAATCATATTTCCTGCCCCACTTTATCAACTTTTCAACATTTGCACATCCTACTTTTGTAACCGTTGTACAGCCTGGAAATCGTTTATCTTCCCAGTAATGGGTTAAAAATACAATTTCTTCTCTTAGAACTGCTTCTTTCCATTGTTGTAATTCATCTCTAGTTACTCCGAATGCCATTATGTGATACACACCCTTTTAGTCAATATTGAAGTAAAAACTCCCTTTCTTATTTAAGAGAAAGGGAGTTTTGTATTATTCTTGTTGTGCAAGTTTATCACGTAATACCATTCTGAGGATACCACCGTTACGGTAGTAGTCAATTTCGACATCACTATCAAATCGTGCAATAGCATCAAACGTCTTCTCATTGCCCTCTTCATCTACTGCAGTCACTGTTACTGTTTCATTTGGACGAACAGATTGATCGATATTTACTGTGAATGTTTCTTTTCCACTAAGACCTAACTTCTCAGCATTTTCACCTTTAACAAATTGTAATGGAAGTACTCCCATCATAACTAAGTTAGAACGGTGAATACGCTCATAGCTCTCTGCTAGTACTGTTTTAATTCCTAGTAAGTTTGAGCCTTTTGCAGCCCAGTCACGAGAGGATCCCATACCGTAATCTTTACCACCGATAATCATTAGGCCTGTGCCGTCTTCAATATATTTCATTGCAGCGTCATACATAGGCATCACTTCGTTCGTTGGCCAGTATGTTGTGAAACCACCTTCTGTACCTGGAGCTAGAATGTTTCTAATGCGGATGTTTGCAAACGTACCTCTCATCATCACTTCATGGTTTCCACGACGTGAACCGTATGAGTTAAAGTTACGTGGTGAAACACCTTTTTCTTGTAAATATTCTCCTGCTGGGACTGTTACACCAATTGCTCCTGCTGGTGAAATATGGTCTGTTGTAATCGAATCCCCGAACATACCAAGTGCACGCAAGTCTTTTAATGGTTCAACTTCATTGATTTCTTTTGTTAATCCATCAAAGAATGGTGGGTTCTGAATATATGTTGATTCACTATCCCACTCAAATAATGGCTCATCTGTTGTATTGATTTCGTTCCATTTGTCGTTGGATTCAAAGATGTTGTCATATTCTTTTCTAAAGATTGTTGGATTCACTACCGCATCTACTTCAGTTTTAATTTCGTCCATAGATGGCCAAATATCTTTCATGAATACGTCATTTCCATCTTTATCTTTTCCTAATGGCTCTTTCGATAAATCAATATCCACAGTTCCTGCTAACGCATAAGCAACTACTAATGGTGGAGAAGCTAGGTAGTTTGCTTTCGTTAATGGGTGAATACGACCTTCAAAGTTTCTATTTCCTGAAAGAACAGAAGAAACTGTTAAGTCATTATCACTGATTGCTTTTTCAATTTCAGGTTTAAGTGGACCAGAGTTACCAATACATGTTGTACATCCGTATCCAACAAGGTTAAATCCTAATTTATCCAAGTACTCAGTTAAGCCAGCATCATCAAGGTAACGTGTTACAACTGTTGACCCTGGAGCTAGAGAAGTCTTCACATATGCTGGAACTGAAAGTCCTTTTTCAATTGCATTTTTAGCAAGTAATCCTGCACCTAACATAACATGTGGGTTAGATGTGTTTGTACAAGATGTAATTGCAGCAATAGCTAGAGAGCCTGTTTTCATAACCGTTTCTTGACCGTCATTTAAAGTAACGGTAACTTCTTTATCAAATTCATCTTTGTCTAAGCCAAATCCTTGGTTTCCAACTGGAGCTGTTACAGCTTTGTTAAATTCCTTCTTCATTTTAGATAATGGAATTAAATCTTGTGGACGTTTAGGACCAGCTAAGTTAGGTTCTAATTTTGATAAGTCAATTTCAACTGTTTCAGAATATTCAGGGTCTTCTTGATCAGAAGAGTACCATAAGCTGTTTTCTTTACAGTATTTCTCAACAAGAGCAATTTGTTCTTCGTCTCTTCCAGTTAATCGTAAATAATTTAATGATTCTTCATCGATTGGGAAGAATCCTACTGTTGCACCATACTCTGGAGCCATGTTTGAGATTGTAGCACGATCTGCTAGTGGCATATCTGCTAATCCTGGACCGTAGTATTCAACAAACTTTCCTACAACGTTTTTCTCTCTAAGCGTTTGTGTAACTTTAAGTGCTAAGTCTGTAGCGGTTGTTCCTTGTGGGAAACTACCTGTAAATTTAACACCAATTACATCTGGAGATGGGAAGTATGAAGGTTGACCAAGCATTCCTGCTTCAGCCTCAATTCCACCTACACCCCAACCAAGAACTCCTAACCCATTAATCATCGGTGTATGGGAGTCTGTTCCAACTAATGTATCTGGAAATGTTTCAAATGTGCCATCTTCATTTTCATTGGCATGGACAACATTTGCTAAATACTCCAAGTTAACTTGGTGAACAATTCCACGTGCTGGTGGTACTGCACGATAGTTATCAAATGCTTTTTGAGCCCAGTGTAAGAAAGAATAACGCTCTTCGTTACGCTCAAATTCTAAATCCATATTCGCTTCTAAAGCTGCATGAGTTCCGTACTGATCTACTTGAACAGAGTGGTCAATAACAAGATCTACTGGAACTTCAGGGTTAATAGCATCAGGGTCTCCACCCATATCAACCATTGCTTTTCTTAAAGAAGCAAGGTCTACAACTGCAGGTACACCTGTAAAGTCTTGTAAAATAACACGTGAAGGTTTAAATGGAACGTCTCCTGCTACTTCTCCCTTTTCCCTCCATTTTGCTAATCCTTTTACATGGTCTTCATGAATCACTTTTCCATCATATTGACGTAATACCGATTCAAGTAATACACGAATTGAAAACGGAAGACGAGAGATTTTTCCAATCCCTGCTTCTTCTAGCGCCTTTAAGTCGTAATAACGATATTTTTTACCATTTAAATCAAAATGTTTCTGCGCTTGAAATGCATTTTCACTCATTTGTGCATAACCCCTTTCATTGATAGTTTTTTAAGTAATATAGTTTCATAGTTCACATATACCACATACTACAAGATATAATCATATCTACATATAATAGTAGATGATGGACGCATATATTACAAATGTTTCATGTCAATTCTTGTATATGAAAATCTTATGAGATGTGATTACTTTTACTTATACGTATTTATGACCTATGGATTGTTAAACTTATATCAATTCTTCTTTGGTAGTTGGATACGAAATGTGGATCCAATTGTCTCATTTCGGAATACATGAAGCTGTCCATGATGGCGTTCAATAATTTGCTTTGTAATCACTAACCCTAGTCCAGTTCCTTCAGGTTTTGTTGTAAAAAACGGTTCTTCTATTTTTTGAATAATTTCTTCATGTATTCCCGGTCCCTCATCAACAATATCAAGTTGGATGTGATCGTCCACGACTGTACTGTTAATGAAAATACTTCCTTTGGCATTCATTTCTTCTAGTGCATTTTTAATTAAATTAATAAATAATTGCTTCATTTGCGTGTGATCACAATACAGTGTTAATGCATTATCTACATTATTTACAATTTGGATGTCTTTTTTTGTAGCTTGAGGTTGGAAAAGCATTACGATATCTGCCACCATATCAAAGATCACATAGTGTTTAAAGGACTCTGTAACTGGCTTTGATAAAAATAAAAGTTCAGATGTAATTTCATCAATTTTTTCAATTTCATCTACCATGACTCTAAAATACGCCTCAGCATCCCCAATACCCGACTGCAGTAATTGTAAAAACCCTTTGATGGCAGTAAGTGGATTTCGAATTTCGTGAGCGATTCCAGCTGCTAATTGTCCAGTAATAGACATTTTTTCTGCCCGTAACATGAGCTCCTCTATCTCTTTTTTACCAGTAATATCTTCTAATGTAAGTACATAATACTCTTCATTGTTTTCTTCTAAATCAATCTTGTCAACGATGCATTTTATAAGCATTTGTCTTCCATTAGCATGTCGGTAATTAAACGTAAAAAAGTGGTCATCTCCGTTGTTGTTAATATTAGCAGCAATGTATTTTTCGGTTTCTTCTGACACTGTTAACTTCCATCTTTTTCCAAAATATTGTTCTTGTTCATAACCCAACATTCGTTTAATAGAATCTGATACAAATACCACATTCCCCGCAAGATCACTTATGACCAAAATATCTTTTTGATGCTTTGTAAGCGCTTGTAAAGTTTTGACAGGAATAGACTTGAAATATCGCGTAGTCTGAGAAGTCTTGTCCAGTTGAGCATCATAATGATTGTTCTTATTTGACATTAGATTTCTCCTTTTACACAAAATAATTCTTTTTTATATGCTATACTCTGTTATATGACGAGGTTATTTTAAAAATGACAATACTTGTATGTATGTGAAAAAAATAATATAATTACAGTAGTTTATAGAATTGTTGTTGAATATTTGACTCGAAATACGTTGTTTTTAATTATTTATGAATGGAATTTAGTGTTTATATCGTTCATTACACTTATGTTACTATATATTGTTGTAAAAATATATATGTTCGTATATTTTAATTCGTTTTTTTAATACAATAAATGAAAGGTGATTTCATGGCCTTATTAGGAAACTATGCAATTGTTTTGTGGGGATTTTTAATGATCGGAACGATGGCAATAGGTGGATTCTTCATGTTTCGCAAGTTCTTAAAACAACTGCCAAAAGAAGACGGAAAATCAACCATGGATTGGGAGCGGTATTATTTAGATCAAACCGTCCATATGTGGGGCGAAGAAGAAAAAGAGTTGTTAGAGGAACTAGTATCACCTGTGCCAAAATTATTTAGAGATGTGGCTAAGCATTCAATTGCTAGTAAAATTGGGGAACTAGCCTTGGAACAAAATAAAACAAAGATTACAAAAGAGTTACTTATTGAGGGCTACATTATCGGAACCCCAAAACGTGACCATAAGTTTTTACGAAAAAAGTTAGCTGAAGAAAATATCGATGTAACGCCTTACGAACGGTTTTTCGCCATGTCCAAAGACGATTATGCGGAGGATTGGAAACAACGTCATCAACATTAAAAAAGCATGCGCCAAGATTTCTCTATTGGGGCATGTTTTTTAATGCAGCGATCTTTTTAATGCAATAAATTTAACGAGCATAGCTACTCTCCACGTGCCGATCATTCCTAAGGCAAGTAAGTAAAACATACCACTTAATTCTCCGAATGCAATGACTTGTCCGAACATTAATTTCATCCCTATTCGAATGATTAGTAGGATACTAATGATGATAATAAACGCTTTAGAAGGAATTAAATATATTTCATTGTTTTGAATCTCAAAATTTGAAGTTCGTATAAGAAATATAGAACAAATCATCCCTACACCAAAAGCTTCAATCACTTGATAGAAACTTAACTGAAACGTGGGAAACAGAAACATAAGAGCCCCCGTACTCATAAATAACGGCGGCAAAATAATTTTCTTAACAGTTGTGGGGTTTTTAGCCGCTTTAGCGCGGACGAAAATCATTGTTGTAGCCATTATAGCTGCTACCATTGTACTTATTAGTGCCCAGTTCATGAAATCATCTCTTTTTTGGATTGGTGTTAAAAAGTTACGAAGAGCAATTAACCCATACCAAGAACGTTTCGTACCGTCTCAATAACTCGAATTTCATCAAAAGGTTTTACAATGAAATCTTTAGCACCTTCATCTATTGCCTCAACGACTACCTTTTGTTGGCCCATTGCTGAACAAACAATAATTTTTGCTTGTGGATCATATGCACAGATCTCCTTTATTGCATCTATTCCATTCATGACTGGCATCGTAATGTCCATTGTAACAAGATCTGGTTGTTCTTTTTTATATATTTCAACTGCTTCTTGCCCATTTTCAGCTTTTCCAACAATTTCATGCTTCTGTTTCTCTAAGATTGCAGATAATGTGCGTCGCATAAATGCTGCATCATCCACAATTAATATTCTTCCCATATAACTCCCCCCTAAACCTATTCACGATCAGATGCAATTGTATAAATGATTGTGATAGTAGCCCCAAGAACAGTAATATATACCCCTAAATCAAATAACATTGCTGTAGCAAGTTCTACTTCCCCAAAAAAAGGGAAATGGAAAGTTCCAAAAGTGTGTGTTAAAAATGGCACATTAAAAATAAATGAGCCTACTCCTGTCAGTAGTGCAATAAGTAAACCGATCGGAATAATCTTTCGAAAGTTGATTGGAATCATTTTTTGAACAGCTTCTATTCCATGGGTGACATACAGCAATATAATAACCGCAGAAGTCATTAGACCGCCGACAAATCCCCCTCCAGGAGAGTTATGACCAGCAAGTAATAAATATACTGCAAATCCAAGTAGGATAAATGCAATTAGAGATGTAGTTGTTCGTAAAATCAAATTATTTGGTTTGTACATGACCATTTTCCCCTTTATTCCTATGTATAGTCATATCATAATTGAATTTTCATTAAAAATCCATTAATTAAGTGAATTTCATACGTATCAACATCAGTGAAATCCATACAAATGTAGTCGGGAAATATTTTACAAAATTTCATGTTGAATGGACGTCGCATAAAATACTTTTATGATATTCAAAGAATTATTCCCCAATAGTAAAACCCTTCTCACTTCGAAACTTGAAGAAGGGTTTTATATGTATTCATACATATATTACTATTTATCCATTTGATTATTCATGGAACGCATCATTTGATTGATTTTCTTTTGTGATGGTTTTTGACCCATTTGCATCATTAATGTTCGTAACATTTGTTCATTAATTGGTGGGTTTTTCTTTAAATAGTTCATCATATATTTTCTTGCAATAAAGAATCCAAGTGCTAATCCGGCAATTAATGCTAATAGTGCGATTACAATAACCCATATGATATGCATGTATTGATTACCCCTTTCGTTTTCTGCCTTTATTAGTATATAAAATCTTCATGAATATTACAATGTTTGTCCGCTATTTAAGACCTGTTCATTTTTTAATGTAGAAATCCAACCATAAACTTGTTTTTTCGCATGTGCGACAAATAAATGGGTTGGATATAACCGTAGTGGTTTAAATAACAACTGTTCTGCATCATAAATCGACGGACATTTTAGTTTGAGATGCGTCTCTAACACATGTAAATAAACGCTTTTCATACCATTTGTAATTTGAAAATAGTTTGCTTGAATTTCGTTTATTTGAACGTTCGATGAAATTTTTTTTAACAATTCCATTACTTTTCCTGTCTCTAATCGAGTTGTTACATATGAAAATTGATTTGTTAGTTCTTTCTCTTCTCGTTGTTCGTTATAATTCTTTAAAAAATGATACAATAAATCACTTTTATAATAGAAATGATGTGCTGCTTTCGTTTTCATACTATAGACGTAGTAAACTTCCAATACGTTCATCCCCTTTTATACCTATCATACGATATGTCTGAGAATGAATGCTGTCACTGTTTGTAAAGAAAACATACTAATTTTGTCGAATGTGATAACGTTAAGCATTCTTATGTAACATCTAGTTCTAACGTGTTAATATATTTCATCATACATATCTGTACGCTCGTCTATCCACCATGTAGTCACGCTACGTTTTTTGGAACTACATGATGTATTGAAATAGCTAATGATGGTAATTATGAAATTCACTCGGATGATTAAATACCCCTTATATGCAGATAGAAAGATGGTTCTTTACAACCATCTTTCTTTCAGAAATTATAATGTTTTTGAAACATGTTTGATAATATTTTCTACTGTAAATCCATATTCTTCAATGACTTTATCACCTTTTGCAGAAGCACCAAACATATCAATTCCAATAATTGATTCTGTATTTCCAGTATATCGCTCCCAGCCAAGTGTTGATCCCATTTCGATACTTACCCGTTTAGTAACATCACTAGGAAGAACTTTTTCTTTATAGGATGTATCTTGTGCCTCAAAACGATCCCATGAAGGCATACTTACAACACGGGTATCAATTTGTTGCTTGAATAATTCTTCTTGTGCTTGAATCGCTAATTGTACTTCTGAACCGGTAGCAATTAAAATAACCTCTGGAGTACTATGTTTACTATCTGAGATAATGTAGGCTCCCCGTTTAACTCCTTCATAGGCATTTTCCTTTGTACCTTCTAATGTAGGTAATCCTTGTCTAGTAAGTACAAGAGCTGTTGGTTGGTCTGTTGATTCAAGAGCTAAACGCCAAGCTGCTTGTGTTTCATTACCGTCAGCTGGACGAATAACGGATAGACCTGGCATTGCACGGAATGACGCTAATTGCTCAATCGGCTCATGAGTCGGTCCATCTTCCCCTACTGCAATTGAATCGTGGGTAAATACGTAAGTAACTGGATTTTTCATAATAGCCGATAGACGAACTGCTGGACGTAAATAATCACTAAATACAAAAAATGTTCCTACATAAGGTTTAACGCCTCCGTGTAGTGCCATTCCATTCATTGCAGCTGCCATCGCAAATTCTCTAACTCCAAACCATATATTTCTTCCTGCATAGTTTTTCTTTGTAAAATCTTGTGCTTCTTTAATCATTGTATTGTTAGAACTCGCTAAATCTGCACTTCCACCAATAAAGGATGGAATAGATTGAGCTGCAGCATTAAGGACTTCGCTGGAAGCTACACGTGTAGCTAATGTATCTTCTCCGGCTTCATATACAGGTAATTGTTTTTCCCACCCTACAGGCAACACTCCATCAATAGCATCTGTGAGCTGATTTGCTAATGTTGGAAATGCCTTTTGATAATCTCCAAACAGCGTGTCCCATGCATCTTCTGTTTGTTTACCACGTTGAACAACTTTTTCTTCAAAATCCGCATATACTTCTTCAGGAACTTCAAATGGCTCTGCTTTCCACTGGTAATATGCTTTTGTTAACTGTACTTCATCTTTACCTAGTGGAGCCCCATGAGAGGTTGAGGAATCCGATTTGTTTGGTGAACCATAACCAATGATTGTTTTCACTTCAATCAATGTTGGTTGATCGGTGTTTTCTTGTGCTTCACGAATGGCTGCGTTAATTTCCTCAATATTGTTTCCATCTTCAACACGTAATACCTGCCATCCATATGCTTTAAAACGTTGCTCTGTGTTATCGGAAAACGAACGTTCTAAGTCACCATCTAATGAAATATCATTAGAATCATATAGGGCTATGAGTTTTCCAAGTCCTAAATGGCCAGCTAACGATGCACTTTCATGTGAGATTCCTTCCATAATATCCCCGTCACTGACAAGTGCATATGTATAGTGATCAATAATTGGAAAATCTTCTTTATTATATGTGGCTGCTAAATGTGCTTCTGTCATAGCCATTCCTACAGACATAGCAAGTCCTTGCCCCAGTGGTCCAGTCGTTGCTTCAACACCATCTGTATAATGAACTTCTGGATGTCCTGGCGTGTTTGAACCCCATTGTCTAAATTGTTTTAAATCATCAATAGATACGTTATATCCTGATAAATGTAATAAACTATATAGCAACATCGAGCCGTGTCCAGCCGATAGTACAAATCGATCCCTATTAAACCATTTTGAGTTGTTTGGATTATGATTCATAAAATTGGTCCATAATGTGTAAGCCATCGGTGCTGCCCCCATAGGTAATCCTGGGTGACCTGAACTTGCATGTTCAATTGCATCGATTGACAACGTGCGAATTGCGTTAATTGAAAGTAGTTCCTCATTTACTTCCACTATTAATTCCCCTTTCGACATTTGCGTCTTCACTATATACCTATAGTATAATGAAAAAAGATTTCAAACAAGTAATTCTAGCTATTGCTTAAGACAATCTTTTATTTTCTTTTATCTTTATTTTGTTCTTCTTTTAACTTTTTAGGTGTAACATCTGTACCCTCAGGGTCAATTACTTTTACAGAATGCAATTGATTTTTAAAGGATTGACGGATGCTTTTCAAGTATTTTTGACGTAGCTTGTATTGCTCACTTTTTTCCTCTTTTGTTAATCCTTCTTTTTTAGATTTTCGAGCTAGTGTGTTAATGCGCTCAAGTTCTTTATCAGAAATCATGTGTTCGGTCCCTCCTTTAATCTTCATTCAAGACAATTTGAACACAAATAAGCAGAAGCTTTTTCAGGCTCCTGCTTATTTTACAGTCTATAATTCCTTTATTCAACATTTTTAAACTCCTGATATCTTCTATGAACAGTTGCTTTAGAGACATCAAACCCTTGTTCGTGTAATACATGGGTAATTTCGTCAAATGTCTTTTTTTGTTTTCTCAAAGCAACAACTTGTTCAATTGGAAAGGTTATCCGTTTTCTTCCAGGTGAAAATGAACGATTGGATAAGTTTTTCGTTGGATCATATCCTTTTTCTATGGCACGTTTCATACCGCGTTTAATTTTCATATTATGAATTTTTCGTTGGTATTCCTCTACAACACTTACAATTTGAAGAACCATTGAATCCGCTTCTGATAATTGTAACTCTCCATCGTCTGTACCTGTATAAACATGTACGTTCATTTTTTTTAATTGGTGCAGTAAAGCAATCTTCGTATTTCCACGTCCAAGACGAGTTTCATCTTGGATTAATAAACAATCCGCTTCTTTATTTGTACAATAAGAAAGCATGGAAAATATTCCATCTCGATCAATTTCATAACCACTTTCCTGCTCTTCAATGACTTGCACAACTTTCATTCCATGTTTCAACGCAAGTTGTTGTAATTCTTCCTGTTGACGTTTCAAAGATGATTCTTGTTCATTTTTCGTTGTACTCACACGACAATATATGATTGCTTTCATCGTTTGATCTCCTACGTTCATCATATTAAGCACTTGTTACCATTGATATATATAATAAAACAAGTGATAACCCAAATGTAACTATATAGAATGCATCTGTTTTTGATATTTTTGTAAACATAATCGTCACCACCCCTTTCCCGTTAAAAGAACATGCGTTCGTATGTATTTTTAATTATAACAGAACGTACGATCTTGTCAACACAAAATAGAACGAATGTTTGCTTTTACTATTTTCTTTTGATACTATGATATGTAATAAGAATATATGTGAGAGGTGAGAAACCATGACTAAACTTTCAAAGAGGCAACAAATGATTTTTGATTATATTAAAAGTGAAGTGCAAGAAAAAGGCTACCCTCCTTCTGTAAGAGAAATTGCCGCAGCCGTTGGTCTTGCATCAAGTTCAACCGTTCATGGACATTTGGCGCGTTTAGAGGGAAAA
>DATGUV010000182.1:0-3349 GCA_035301025.1 Bacillota bacterium
TTTTAACGTACGTAAACATATTAAATATCAACGCATTTTTGATAACATTTGGAATGAACTCAATACCGATCAATCCATTACAGCAGGAAAAAGTGTAGGTGAAAACAAATGACATCACCTACATCAACGATTCCTCATGAACAATATAAACGTGCACTAAAAAAAGAAAAAAGGATTGTCCTTTGGTGGCAACTTATTATTTTCATTGGTTTTTTCGCTTGTTGGGAAATCGCCAGTCGTATGTATCTTATTGACCCTCTTTTATTCAGCTCCCCATCTAAAGTTGTAACATTGCTTCAAACAAAGTTTGCAGATGGATCGATGCTTTCCCACGTGCAAATAACGATGTTTGAGACCATTCTCGGTTTTTTAATTGGTACGATTGGTGGTATTTGTATAGCCTCTCTACTCTGGGCATCTAATCGTTTTTCTAAAATTGCTGATCCGTATTTGGTCATTTTAAATGCTATGCCAAAAGTTGCCCTAGGACCTATCATTATTGTGGCTCTAGGTCCTGGAATGGTGTCGATTATTTCTATGGGTGCAATTGTTTCCATAATTATTACGACCCTTGTTGTGTATGCTGCTTTTAAAGACGTGGATCCCAATTATGAAAAAGTCCTCATGAGCTTTGGAGCAACAAGATGGCAGCGATTCAAAGATGCAGTCTTCCCAGCTACATTACCGACGATGATTTCTACGTTAAAAGTGAACGTCGGATTAGCGTGGGTCGGCGTCATTGTTGGGGAATTTCTCGTATCGAAAAAAGGGCTTGGATATTTAATCATTTATGGATTCCAAGTATTTGATTTCACCCTTGTTATGGCCAGTCTTTTACTCATTGCAATTGCTGCAGCGATTATGTATAAAGTAGTTGAGAAAATAGAGAGTTGGTTGATAAAACATACATCAGACGCATCTTCCTAGACAGGTAATTCATGGATACGTGTATGATAAGGATTAAACATACGATGTTGTTCAGGTTGTACGGATATGACATGTACTTGAAAGATGAAATGCATTTAGTGACAAAGACCTTAGGGCTACATTCCCTAAGGTTCTTCTTTTGATTGTGTTTGAATATGTTCCTCAATATATTTTATACATGTAGGAATAATGTCGTCTTTCATGATAAAACTGTAAGATGGGTTTGTATGAATATTTGAAGGTAAATCCACACATAGTTGTGGCCCTTCTGTTTCATAATATGTATCTCTACGTATGAGTTGTTGAATATATGCTACATAAACATTTTTCACTACTATGCGGGCTTTTCCTTTTACTTTATATTGACCAACATATTGTAATTGATCAATAACAGCACCAGTTTCTTCCATAACTTCCCTATGTGCCGCTTCTTCTGCTGTTTCTCCGTACTCAACATTTCCACCTGGAAACTCTAATCCTCTATTTTTATGTTTTGTGAGTAGCCATTTCCCCTCATATGTACAAATGATGAGCACATGTTTTGGATGACTAGAAAACGGATGATTTTCAAAAGATAATTTCACTTGGTTACCATAATAATCCTTAAACGTATGCAACGGTCTCCCTCTCTCTTTCATCACTCAAAAGTGTAAGAGGAACAAGATTATCTTATTCCTCTTACATGGTTTACACATCACGATTATCGAGCACACCCATACTGTCTAAATTTGCTTTTGTCTCTTCTCCACCAAGTTCATGGATCATTTGAAAGGCTTCAGCCATCTCCGTATCATACGAAGCAGTTGAAGAATCCTTATGGTAAGGAACAAAAGGGACATGGGAACGCCAGAAAGATGAAAAATCAGCTTCTTGCATGGCATCCATTTTTGCGCGAAGCATGCGTATTTCTTCTTTATTTGCTTCAATGGTAAAGGATGCTTTATTTCCATATGGCTCTTGGGTAATCTCTCGTGAACCAACATTTACGTAATACGTTTCTTTATCCATAAGCAACCTCCTTATGTATAGAATGGCTTAAATATGGGGTTGCTATGTATAAAAGATTATATTTAAATCATGTGGTTCATTAATCGATCTGTAGCCATATTCTCAAACTTTGTTCCTTCACGTCCATAGTTACAATACGGATCGATTTCAATCCCACCGCGAGCATTAAATTCCCCTAACACTTCAATATATCGTGGTTCAATAAGCTTAATGATATCATCCATAATTTGATTCATACTATCTTCATGGAATCCGCCATAATTTCGGTAACTAAATAAATACAGTTTAAGGGCTTTACTTTCAATCATTTTTTTATCTGGAATATATGAAATATATACGGTGGCAAAGTCAGGTTGATTTGTCATTGGACACATCGTAGTAAACTCTGGACAAGTGAATTTCACGACGTAATCTCTGTCCGGATATTCATTCTCAAATGCTTCTAGTAATTCTGGAGCATAATCTGTCACATATGTTGTATCTTTATTTCCTAGCAATGTTAAATCTTTCATTTGCTCCTGTTTGTTTTTGCTCATGTCATCTCTCCTTTTTCAATCCTATCCTGTAAGACGTGACGCATAATTTTATTCGTCGCGTTTCGAGGAACTTCTTCGATAAAGTATATATATTTTGGGATTTTATAGGATGCTAACAAAGGTGTAATGTCCTCAATAATCTTCTCTTTTGTAAGTTCCTTTCCTGTTTGAACGATACAAGCAGCTGGAGTTGAACCCCATGTTTCATCTTTCACTCCAACAACAACGACCTCTTCCACACCCGCAAGCTTTCGAATTTCTTCTTCAATCTCTGAAGGATAAATGTTTTCCCCACCGGATATAATTAAATCGCTTCTTCGTTCATATACATATAAAAATCCTTCCTTATCCACGTGCCCTATATCACCTGTGTGCAGCCACTCATCAACAATTTCACGAGCATTAATATCTTCTTTTTTATAATACCCCTTCGTCACCATGGGACCTTTTACGACAATTTCACCCACGCCTTGAGCATCTTGATCTACAATTTTTAATTGCCCAGGAAATAACGCCTTTCCTGAAGAGCCAATCTTATCAAGGGCTACTGCAGCTTGAAGTGTTGCAAATTGTGAAGTTGTTTCCGTGAGTCCGTATGATTGTGTAATTGGGAGGTTTTTTTCTTTTGCTTGTATAAGCAGTGACTTAGGGGCAGCTCCCCCACCGAGTAATAAACAGCGTAATGTAGATGGATATGTATCATCCCCCAGCTCTTTCAATAATTGTTGAACCATCATTGTAACGACCGAAACGATTGTCACTTGATTATGCATAATAGCTTCATGCATGCTTTTAGCAGAAAACTTCTCAAACATAAACATAGGCATCCCGTAAATGACACTTTTCATACAGACGGAAAAACCTCCCACGTGAAATAG
>DATGUV010000183.1:0-3430 GCA_035301025.1 Bacillota bacterium
AGAGGAATGAGAGAGAATGAAGAAAATAGCTATTGCGATTGACGGACCTGCAGCCGCAGGAAAGAGTACCGTTGCAAAAATTGTCGCAGAAAAATTACAATATGTATATATTGATACTGGTGCTATGTACCGAGCAGTGACGTTATATGTACTAGATCATCAAATCGATGTGCAGAATGAGGAACGTATATCAAAAATTTTACCTAACATTACGATTACCTTTGAACAACAAACAGATGGACAACATGTATATTTAAACGGGGTTGATATTACAGATGAGATTCGGTCTACCTCTGTTACAAACAACGTATCATTAATTTCAAGTTATTCTTCTGTACGTGAAGAAATGGTACGCCGTCAACAAGAATTCGTTGCTGATCGAGCTGTTGTGATGGATGGAAGAGATATCGGAACCCACGTAATACCAGATGCTGAAATTAAATTTTTCTTAATCGCTTCTGTAGATGAAAGAGCAGAACGACGATATCACGAAAACAAACGTAGAGGGTTTAACAGTGATATTGAACAAATAAAAAAAGAAATTCGAGAACGTGATTTACAAGATATGCAACGTAAAGTATCTCCTTTAGTGAAAGCAGAGGACGCAATAGAATTAGACACAACTTCTTATTCTATTGGAGAAGTTGCTGATCAAATGTTGCAACAAATTTATAATGTCATTGAATCTGCCTAATCATAAAAGTCAATAACTTGACAATTCAATGGAATTAGTGGAAATTTAAGAGAAGAGGATTTCTATTTTAATATACATATTTATATTGGAGTTTTAATGTACAAGAGGAGGACTATGCTATGGAAGAGAAAAACACAGCATTTGAAGTCGGAGATATTTTAGAAGGCACAGTTGCTCGTATTGATGATAAACAAGTGTTAGTAGATACGAACCATAAAACTGAAAGCATTCTGCCAATTAGTGAACTTTCAAACTTACATGTAGAACATCCATCAGATGTATTATCTGAAGGGGACGACGTTCGTGTAAAAGTATTAAAAATTGATGAAGACGATGTAGTTGTTTCACTGAAAGAAGTTGAAGCTGAAAAAGTATGGGAAGATTTAGAGCAAAAGCTAGAAGCCAATGAGATTTTTGAAGTAACTATAAAAGAAGTTGTCAAAGGTGGGCTGGTGGCTGATGTTGGATTACGTGGGTTTATACCTGCCTCATTAGTTGAGACACATTTCGTAGAGGATTTTGCTTCTTATCAAGATCAAACATTACGAGTTAAAGTCGTTGAACTTGACCGTGAACAAAATCGAGTCATCTTATCTCACCGAGCAGTACTTGAGGAAGAGCAGGCAAATGAGAAACAAGAAATATTAACTACATTAAAACCTGGTCAAGTGATAGATGGTGTTGTACAACGATTAACGAATTTCGGTGTATTTGTAGATGTAGGTGGAGTAGACGGTCTTGTACATATATCTGAATTAGCACACAGCCATGTAGCGAATGCATCAGATGTTGTAAATGAAGGCGATACACTCTCAGTTGAAGTATTATCCGTTGATCCTGAAAAAGAGCGAATTTCTTTGTCCCATAAAAATACAATTCCTGGTCCATGGGCAAACATTACCGATGAAATTACACAAGGAGATGTCATTGAAGGTACAGTAAAACGTATTGTGGATTTTGGAGCTTTTGTAGAAGTGAAAGATGGGGTAGAAGGGTTAGTTCATATTTCACAACTTGCAAATCGTCACGTTGACTCAGCACATGAAGTTCTTGAAGTTGGACAAAAAGTTTCCGTTAAAGTTCTTGATATCGATGGAGATAGTGAACGTATTTCCTTAAGTATTAAGGCACTGGAAAAAGAACAAGAAGCAAAAGAATTTCAAAAATACGAACGAAATGAAGAGCAAAGCGGATTCTCACTAAGTGATGTGATTGGAGATCAGCTTGATAAATATAAAAAGTAATGATGAAAAAGCCTTTTCTACATTGAAAAGGCTTTTTTATGTGAAATAGTTTGTTGACGATTCTACAAACTTTGATTTGACAATAATTGTAGTTCTAAGGTACATTTAGTATATTTGAAAGAGAATAAGGTATTGTAATATACATATGTACATCATGTGTAATAAACGATTGAGTACATCTGAGAATATGTTTTATTCCAAATGAGTGCTATCATAGATATGCATGCTCATTAGATAGATGTTTTTTTAACAGAAAGGAAACAATTGAACATGAATAAATCAATTATTGCGATCGTTGGAAGACCTAATATCGGAAAGTCCACTGTTTTTAATCGTATTGCAGGGGAGCGTATATCAATCGTTGACGATGTGCCTGGTGTCACGAGAGACCGTGTGTATGCTCCTGCAGAGTGGTTAACCCATGAATTTAACATTATAGATACAGGCGGGATTGAGGTAGGAGATGAACCTCTCTTACAAAAAATGCGTCATCAAGCAGAGATTGCTATTCAAGAGTCAGATGTAATTATTTTTATGGTTAATGGAAGAGAGGGTATTACTGGTGCAGATGAAGAGGTAGCACACATGTTATACCAATCTAAAAAGCCCGTTGTTCTTGCCGTAAATAAAATTGACAGCCCTGAGTTAAATGACCATATATATGATTTTTATTCCCTTGGATTTGGAGAGCCATTCCCAATTTCCGGTGCCCATGGTTTGGGATTAGGAGATCTATTAGATGAGGCTGTTCGTCATTTTCCAATTGAAAAAAAGGATGTCAGAGATGAAGATACAATTTATTTTAGTTTGATTGGTCGTCCGAATGTGGGTAAATCTTCCCTCGTGAACTCTTTATTAAATGAAAATCGGGTGATTGTTAGCGATCAGGAAGGTACGACAAGAGATGCAATTGACACATTGTTTCTGCATAAAGAGCAAAATTTTGTCATCATAGATACGGCTGGTATGCGTAAGCGAGGAAAAGTATATGAATCTACAGAGAAATATAGTGTCCTAAGAGCTCTTAAAGCAATTGAGCGATCCGATGTCGTTCTTGTAGTTATTGATGCAGAAACAGGGATACGTGAACAAGATAAAAAAGTTGCCAGTTATGCACATGATGAAGGACGAGCAATTGTAATCGTCGTGAATAAGTGGGATACTGTAGAACGTTCTCAAGATTCAATGAAGGAATTTGAAGAAAATGTACGCAATCAGTTTCAGTTCCTACATTATGCTCCTATTGTATTCGTCTCAGCTAAAACAAAGAAAAGAATGCATTCGATCTTACCGGCAGTCATTGCAGCAAGTGAGAATCATGCTAAACGAGTACAAACCCATGTACTTAACGATGTGATTATGGATGCTCTAGCAGTAAATCCAACACCGACATATAAAGGCGAACGTCTGAAAATATTTTACACGACCCAAGTTGCTGTAAAGCCACCTATGTTTGCAGTATTTGTAAATGAGCCAGAACTTCTTCATTTTT